>CAYSLD010000020.1:0-20208 GCA_964431795.1 uncultured Bacteroides sp. | reverse complement strand
GAAAGCCGAAACTTCAACACATACAAAGGCGCCATCTACGAGAACGTTGTTGGTGAAATGTTGGTGAAGCAAGGTTATCAACTCTACTTTTTCAAAAATGAGAAATCGACAATTGAAATGGATTTTTTCATTCGAAATGTCGATTCGCTAATTCCCGTTGAAGTGAAAGCGCAAGACGGCGCCTCGAAATCTCTCACCAAACTCATAGACGGTGAAATGTATGGCGACATAAAATTTGGGATAAAGCTCTGCAATAAAAATATTGGCTTTAACGAAAAATTTTTCACTTTCCCTTACTCGCTGGCTTTTTTGCTCAAAAGATTTTGTGCTGAGATGAAGTGACGATTTTTGAGGCTTTTTGAATGAAAAATTTACGAATAGGTGGTCGATTTGGCGATTTTATTCAATTCTCAAAGCTTAAAAATTTCACTAAATCGCTATTTTTCAAAGAAATATGCAATTTTTCAGCATTTAACAAAATCGGCGAAATAAATTTGGTTTGTTAAAATATGTGTAACACCAATGCAATTTTACAAAAAACAATACCTTTGCACTATAACATACATATTTTCACGCAATGGTATTAAATTATATTTGGATTGCATTTTTCATTCTCGCTTTTTTGGTGTGCATCATCAAAACTCTTTGCTTTGGCGATTTTGAAATTTGGAACACAGTGATGTCAGCGTCGTTCTCTTCGGCGGCAAATGCTTTTGAAATTGCTATCGGCTTGACCGGTATTTTATCACTCTGGCTCGGTCTGATGAAGATTGGTGAGCGGGGTGGGGTAGTGGGGTTCTTCGGCAGAATGATGAGCCCGCTCTTCAGCCGCCTCTTTCCGGGCGTGCCAAAAAATCATCCGGCTATGGGTTCGATTTTCATGAACGTGAGTGCTAATATGCTCGGACTTGACAATGCCGCCACACCGATGGGCCTGAAGGCGATGAAGGAACTACAATCGCTCAACTCAGATAAGGAGACGGCAACCGATGCCATGATAATGTTTTTGGTGCTCAATGCCTCAGGCCTATGCTTAATACCTATCAGCGTGATGATGTATCGCGCACAAGCCGGAGCGGCAAATCCGACTGACGTTTTCATGCCAATATTGCTTGCAACGTTTATCGCAACACTGGTGGGCATTATCGCCTTGTGCATAAAGCAACGCATAAATCTTAAAGACCCTGTGCTTTTGACATGGCTTGGCGGCATTGCTGCTGTTGTGGGCGCAATTGTGCTGTTTTTCACACACTTAGAGCAGGAGCAGATTGCATTGTGGAGCGGATTTATTGCTAACTTCCTGCTGTTCGGCGTCATTATAATGTTTATACTTGCCGGATTTCGCAAACGCATAAACATGTACGAAGCGTTTATTGAGGGCGCAAAAGAGGGCTTTCAAACAGCCGTGACTATCATTCCTTACTTAGTAGCTATCCTCGTTGCCATAGGCATGTTTCGCGCTTCAGGGGGTATGCAAATGCTCACCGATGCTCTGCTTGTGCCATTCAACGCATTGGGCATAGATACCGCTTGGGTTGAAGCTCTGCCAACAGCTCTGATGAAGCCGCTGAGCGGCAGTGGCAGCCGTGGCATGATGGTTGACCTTATGGCTACACATGGTGCAGATGCCTTTGTATCAAAGGTTTCAGCAGCCATACAAGGCTCTACTGACACTATGTTCTACGTGCTTGCCGTTTACTTTGGCAGCGTGGGTGTGCGCAAAACACGTTATGCCGTGAGCTATGCACTCCTTGCCGACGTTACCGGCTCGGTGGCTGGTATCATTGCCGCATACATCTTCTTCGGCTAATTGCCGTAAATGAATGAGTTAAAAATGAATAAACTCGCGGATTGCTTTGTGCAACCGCGAGTTTTTTGTAAATTTGTGTCTTAATATGCATTACTATGTCTCAACGCATTATTTGGCAATCTAAAAATGTAGAGATGCCGCAGCTTGATTACGAACACCTTGAAGAGTGGATTGAGCGCGTGGCAGCATCTCACAACCGTATATTAGGTAATCTTACGTATATTTTCTGTGATGACGAGTATATCCTGGAGGTAAACAAACAATACCTGCAGCACGACTACTACACCGATGTCATCACTTTCGACTACTGCACACGCAAAATGTTGCGTGGCGACATGGTTATCTCTCTCGACACCGTGCGCACCAACGCTGAGTTGGTCGGCTCTACGTACAACAACGAATTGTTGCGCGTAATCATTCACGGCATACTGCACCTCTGCGGCATCGACGACAAAGCCCCGGGCGCTAGAGAAATCATGGAAGGTTTTGAAAATCAGGCACTTTCAATATATTAATCACTACTTATTATTTTTTGTTTTAAATGAAGTTCGATTACGACGTGATAGTAGTTGGCGCTGGCCATGCCGGGTGTGAAGCAGCTCATGCTTCAGCCAAACTTGGCGCATCAACTCTACTCATCACGATGGATATGAACAAGATAGCGCAAATGAGCTGCAACCCGGCTGTCGGCGGCATTGCCAAAGGCCAAATTGTTCGCGAAATTGACGCATTAGGCGGCATGATGGGTGTGATCACCGACAGCACCGCCATACAATTCCGTATGCTAAACCGCTCTAAAGGCCCCGCTATGTGGAGCCCACGCGCACAGTCTGACCGCATGAAATTCTCTGAAATGTGGCGCTCTGTCCTCGAAAATACTGACGGTTTAGATATGTGGCAAGACTCGGTTGACCGACTCACTTTTAACAACGACAACACTCAAGTGACCGGCGTGCACACTGCAAACGGCGCTACCTTCACAGCTAAGGCTGTGGTGCTCACAAACGGCACTTTCCTAAACGGTTTGATGCACATTGGCCGCACTAAAATAGAGGGCGGACGCGTGTCAGAACCTGCTGCTCATGGTGTCAGCGAACAACTCAAAGAGATTGGCTTCACCGTAGGACGCATGAAAACAGGCACTCCCGTGCGCATTGACGGACGCTCTGTTGATTGGTCGCTAACCGAACCTCAAGACGGCGAAAACGACTTTCACGGCTTCTCTTATCTGCCCGAAGTGAAACGCACGCTCAAACAACGCCAATGCTTCACTATATACACAAACCCGCAAACGCACGAAATATTGCGCGCAGGTTTGCCCGATTCGCCGCTCTACAACGGCCAAATTCAATCTATAGGCCCGCGTTACTGCCCATCTATTGAAACTAAAATCGTAACTTTCGCCGACAAAGACGAGCACCACCTGTTTCTCGAACCGGAAGGCGAAACAACAAACGAATTTTATTTGAACGGATTTAGCAGCTCGCTGCCCATCGACGTTCAAATAAATGCGCTCAAAACCATCCCGGCGCTGCGCAACGTGCAAATTTACCGCCCGGGATATGCTATCGAATATGACTTCTTTGACCCGACTCAACTTCACGCAACACTCGAAACTCGTCGCGTGCAAAACCTGTATTTCGCCGGTCAAATCAACGGCACAACCGGATACGAAGAAGCCGCAGGTCAAGGTTTGATTGCCGGCATAAACGCAGCGCTCAAAGTGCAGGGTAGGGACGAGTTCACTCTGGGCCGCGACAAGGCATACATTGGTGTGCTCATCGACGACCTCATCACTAAAGGTGTTGACGAGCCGTACCGCATGTTCACCTCGCGCGCCGAATACCGCATTCTGCTCCGCCAAGACGACGCTGATATGCGCCTCACTCCGCTGGCTCATGCCATCGGCCTTGCCGACGACCACCGCATGCAACTCCTCAACGAGAAAAAACAATGGGTGGATCGCATCATCGCATTTGCCAACAATACCTCAGTGAAAGCTGCCGAAGTTGACGAAATGCTCGAAAAAGCCGGAACAACTCCGCTTAAACAAGGCGTGAAATTGGTTGACCTTGTGATGCGCCCTCAACTGAATATTGAAATGTTGGCAAACACTCTTCCGGCATTTGGCGCGCTGCTCAATGAACTGCCCGCTGACCGTCGCGGCGAAATCATTGAGGCCGCAGAAGTGTTGCTAACATACAAAGGATATATCGACCGCGAACAACAAATTGCCGACAAATTGCAGCGATTGGAGAATATCAAGATTGCCGGAAAATTTGACTATTCAACCATCTCGGCTCTCTCTACCGAAGCCCGTCAAAAGCTCACAGCTATCCAACCAACAACCATAGCACAAGCTTCGCGCATCCCCGGCGTGTCGCCCGCCGATATAAACATCCTGCTATTGTTACTCGGACGTTAAAACAGAATGTTCCACGTGAAACAATACACACTTTAAAAAACGACAAATCAATAACTTAACCCGTTTAAGAAATGGAATATATCAAATCAAAAATTCGTGACGTCGTCGACTTTCCAACTAAAGGAATCGTTTTTAAAGACCTCACAACTGTGTTTAAAGATCCCCGTGCTCTGCACATCATCGGCTGGGACCTTTCACAACTCTATCGCGACAAAGGTGTAACTAAAGTTGTCGGCATCGAATCACGCGGATTCATCGGCGGCTCAATCCTCGCCTTCGAACTTGGCGCCGGCTTCGTGCCCGCTCGCAAACCCGGCAAACTTCCTGCCGACACCGTTCGCGCTGAGTACACTAAAGAGTACGGCGTTGACGTAATTGAAATGCACCGCGACGCTATCGGCCCCGACGACATCGTTGTCATCCACGACGACGTGCTCGCCACCGGCGGCACTATGGCTGCTGCTTACGAATTGGTGAAAAGCATGAATCCCAAAAAGATTTACATCAACTTTATCATCGAACTTAGCGCCCTCAACGGCCGCGCTACTCTGCCAGCTGACGCTGAAGTTACTTCGCTAATCTCTTACTAAGTCAACCCGCTAATCTGCGATCTAATAGCTGTAGGGGCGCGAAATTCGCGCCCCTACGCACAAAATCTAATGACTAATGGCTGTGATAGAAAAGTCACCCGAACTGAAAGAAAAAATAGCAATACTCCCCACAACACCCGGAGTATACACCTACTATGACAATACCGGAAAAATAATTTACGTTGGCAAAGCAAAAAACCTGAAACGCAGAGTGTCGTCATACTTCAATCGTGTGCACGACAGCGTGAAAACAAATATGCTGGTGCGCGCAATTGCCGACATGAGCTACATAGTTGTACCCACCGAAGCCGATGCCTTAAATCTCGAAAACTCTATGATTAAAGAGCACCAACCTCGATACAACGTACTGCTAAAAGATGACAAATCGTACCCCTGGATTGTGGTCACTAATGAGCACTATCCGAGAGTTTTCCTCACACGCCAAAAAATCAAAGACGGCTCAAAATACTACGGCCCATACACAACCGTTGCCGTAGCTCGAACACTACTAAATCTATTTGCCCAACTCTATCCCATTCGCACGTGCCGCTTGCAAATCACCCCCGACTACATTGCAAAAGGCAAAGGTCACCTATGCCTAAACTACCACATCAAAAAGTGCAAAGGCTGCTGCATGGGGCTTATTAGCATTGACGAATACAGAACATACATCGAACGCATCAAACAAGTGCTGCGCGGTGAGACCGGCGAATTACTGGCGTACCTGCGCTCTGAAATGCAATCGCTGGCCGAACAACTGAAATTTGAAGAAGCACAAGAATTAAAAAACAAATACGACCTCATCAGCGGGTACCAAGCAAAAAGCGTCATCGTGTCGCAAACAATCGACGAGCTTGACGTATTTGGCACCGACGATGACGACAGCACCGTCTACATTAATTATATGCACGTGCGACGCGGCGCAGTGGTCAAATCTGTGACCTTACGCTACAAGCGTAGACTCGATGAGAGTCGCGCAGAGCTGCTCAGCTATGCGATTGATGAAATTCATTCAAATCTCAGCGCCTCATTTGGCGAGGTTGTGGTCGAAGAATTGCCCGCAGTTGAAATGCCAACTATCTCATTTACAGTGCCTCAGCGCGGCGACAAAGCCAAGTTGCTTGACGTTTCAAAACGCAACGCCCGACAAGCTAAAATAGACGATTTAAAGCACATGGAGCGCCAAGACCCCGATGCACGCGCCGACCGTGTGCTCGAACGCATGAAAACAGACTTCCGGCTCACTGAATTGCCGCGACACATTGAATGTTTCGATAACTCAAACATACAAGGCACAAATCCCGTGGCCTCGTGCGTAGTCTTCCGCAACGCAAAGCCAAGCAAAAAAGACTATCGACACTTCAAAATTAAAACCGTGGTTGGGCCCGACGACTTCGCCTCAATGAAAGAAGTGCTCACGCGCCGCTACACTCGACTGATGACAGAATGTCCCGACGACTTGCCACAGCTGATAGTTGTTGACGGTGGCAAAGGACAGCTTAGCGCCGCCGTTGAAGCTCTCGACGAAATAGGACTACGCGGCACAATCGCCATAGTCGGCATAGCAAAACGACTTGAAGAAATATATTTTCCCGGCGACTCATACCCTCTCTACATCAGCAAAACTTCAGAAAGCCTGCGCGTGGTGCAACACCTGCGCGACGAAGCACACCGCTTTGGCATAACTTTCCACCGCGACCTCCGCAGCAAAGGACAAGTAAAAAGCGAACTCGACACAATAAAAGGCATCGGGCCAAAGACGGCCGGAACGCTGCTGCGCGAATTCAAATCAGTGAAACGCATACGCGAAGCTTCACTGCAAGAACTCGCCAAAATTGTGGGCATGAGCAAAGCTACGATAATAAAAACAGCTCTAACAGAACAAACAAACACAACAAAATGAGAATAGTTATACAACGTGTGAAAGAAGCCTCAGTGACAATTAACGGCTCTCTTCACAGCCAAATTGGCGCCGGATTGATGGTGCTAGTTGGCGTAGAAAACGGCGACACCGAGGCCGATTGCGACTGGCTCGTTGCCAAAACTGCTGCATTGCGCATATTTGCCGACGAAAACGAGGTGATGAACCGCAGCGTGCAAGATGTTGACGGCGAAGTGCTAGCCGTGAGTCAATTCACCCTCACAGCATCAACTAAAAAAGGCAACAGACCTTCATACATACGCGCAGCTCACCACGAACTGGCCGTGCCAATGTACGAACGTTATTGCGAAAAACTCGCCCAAACACTCGGCAAAGACGTGAAACGCGGCGTTTTTGGCGCAGACATGCAAGTCGCTCTCATAAACGACGGCCCGGTCACAATAATTATCGATTCAAAACTAAAAGAATAACAAAATGCCGCATATAGCGGTTATTTATATGACCTAAATTCACTGAAAAGTTAAATATACAATTTATTTGAACGAAAACACACAAATAATTGTTACTTAAGCGAAAAGGATAAAAAATTTGTTCGTTTTGCTGTAAACGGTCATCTAACTACAAAATTCCAATGTGCTCTGCTGAGGCAGAGACACCGAAAACTACAATGATCAAAAAATGCACGGCTCTGGCGGCTGTTGCAATGAGTATAACAATCACTGCATCGGCTGTCCCTGCCAAAAGAGAAAACACGGTAGTTATGCAACCGGATGGGACAACTATCACCATACACAAAGTTGGCGATGAAAACATACACTTCACCCTTACCGACGACGACAAACTACTCACAATTGATGAAAACGGCCAATACTGCTACGCTAACCTCGATGAACACGGCAACATACTATCAACGGGCATCAAAGCACACAACGCAGCAGAAAGACCTGCCACTGACGCAATACACACAAAAGCTCTAAAAGATATAGATATCGAACAATTGATGATATCGCGTCAAGACTCCCGACCTCGGCGAGCAATAGCTCAAAGCGGCTTGGGCACTTATACTTCAAACTTCCCTAAAAAAGGCACAGTAAAAGGACTGATAATCCTTGTGCAATACTCTGATGTGAAATTTAAGCTGACCTATAGCGTATCGGCAAAGCAATATTTCACCGATATGATGAGCAAAGAAGGCTTCAGCGAATATAACGCAACAGGCAGCGCTGCCGACTATTTCAAAACTTGCTCTAACGGCCAATTTAAGCCACAATTTGATGTGGTCGGCCCGGTAACGCTTTCAAATACTCGCGCCTACTACGGCGCAAACAACTCAAAAGGTAATGACAGTCGCCCCGGCGAAATGATTAAAGAAGCTTGCGAATTAGTCGACTCAAGCGTCAATTTTGCCGATTACGACAACGACAAAGACGGTTATTGCGACAATGTATACGTAATTTATGCCGGATTTGGCGAAGCTTCGAGCAACGACAGCAATGCCGCTGACGCCATTTGGCCTCACTCTTGGACTATCTCCGAAGCGATGGACCTCGACGATAACTCAAAATTAAAACTCGATGGCGTGTACGTTGACCGATATGCCTGCTCTAACGAGTGGCAAGCAACGACGTCTCTGCCCGACGGTATCGGCACTTTCGTGCACGAATTTTCGCACGTGATGGGGCTACCTGACCTATACTCAACCTCAGGCACAACCCTCTACTGCACGCCTTGCGAATACAGCGTGATGGACTATGGCACATACAACAATAACAGCCGCACTCCTCCAACTTACTCATCGTTCGAAAGAAATGCCATGGGATGGATAGAGCCAACGCAACTCGGTGATGCTCAGAACATTGCGCTTACAAACCTGGCAGACAGCAATGAAGCTTGTATCATCCCAACCTCAAAAGACACAGAGTTTTACCTGCTCGAAAACCGACAACAAACCGGCTGGGATAAATACATTCCCGGACACGGCATGATAATTTGGCACATCGACTTCGACCAATCTGTTTGGGACGACAATATCGTAAACAACAACAAATCACACCAATACGTGGATATTGTTGAAGCCAACAACAATAACGACGGCAGCAGCCTCACAACTATGGCAGGATGGACTTGGCCCGGTACGAGCGAAAAAACCGAGTTTACAGACGACTCAACTCCGGCGTTAAAAGATTGGAGCGGCAATAAAATTGACGTGCCCATCACAAACATATTAGAAGAAAGCAACGTCATAACATTTAGGGTGTCGGGTGGGGCACCTATAGATATTCCGGTAATTGACAACGAAAACTCTATTGTGCGCGGCAGCAACTATTTCGTTGCATCGTGGAGCCCGGTTGAAAATGCCGTAAACTACAAAATTTGGGTATATGCTGTTGACGATGACAATATTGACGGCGACACTCCTACTCGCGAAAGTCAAGAACGCGAAGTTGAAACAGCCGACATGGGCACAAGCACAAGCTGCATAACTTTGCCCGAAGGTTGGTCGGCAACGTCAACAAAAAACATTTACAAGGTTGCTGCCAGCAGTGGCAATGCAATACCATCGGCTAAGCTTGTGAACGATGCATACATACAAACGCGCGAATACGACAACGACATAGTAAAAATATCGTTTTGGATGAAAGGCCTGGCCACTTCAACGTCTACAATTCTGCAAATTGACGGCAAAATTGACGGCGTATGGAAGAACATTACCACAATCACACCTCCCATCAACCGAACTACATCAATCACGCTCAAAGACGTGCCTAAAGGCGTGAAACAAGTGCGTTTCACTCATATAAAAGATAAAGGGAACATCGCCATTGACGATATCACCATCACCTCTGAGGGCGGCGTTGAGGACGAAGTGCTCACTTACTACAACGGACTCACCACGGGCGGCAATACTCAAGTGCGCGTTGACAAACTCAAAGCCAATAAACAATACTACAAATTTGCCGTCGCCGCATCGCCCGATAATATCGGATATTCCGACTTATCTGACTTCGCCTACGTGAAAATCGGCACCACCGGCGTTGAAAGCATAAGCACAAATAATGATAACAACACACTGCAGGCACACGTTAACGGCAACACAGTCACCGTAACAACGCAAGCTCCGCAGGTTGAAATTTATAATACGCTCGGCCAAAAAATTGCCTCAAAATCGACCGTGGACGGCTGCGCCGAGTTCGTACTTGCCTCAAATCAAATGTATATCATTCACGCAAATGATAAATCATTAAAAATAGTAGTTAGATAACCGAACTTGATCTCAAATACCATTTTGTAAAAAGATAATTGACACGCAATGAAACAATGTTTTTAGGATAATGTTTATGAATATGTTATTTCGGCCTGCCCTTACTTCTTCGGCAGGCTTTATTGTTTAAATAGGATTAACAATTAAAGATGAATTGTTAATTCTTGTAAATCTTTAACAAATAGTGCACGCAACTTGAAAAGTTTTAGCAATAAATATCTAATTTTGTGCTAATTAATATACTTACTAACAACAACATAAAATTACCATACATTGCGTCTATGAAATTTAAAATTTCGGCACTTCTTGCCGCTACAATGTTGAGCTCCGCTCTCGTTGCTAATGCCATTCCCGCCTTGCGCGACAAACGAGTTATCACCCAACCGGATGGTACAACTTTGACCGTACACATGGTGGGCGATGAACATTCACATTTCCTTCTAACTGAAGACAATAAAGTTCTCATCGAAGACGAAAACGGCCAATATAGCTATGCCACTATCAAAGCCGATGGAACAATTGTATCAACCAAAATTCGAGCCCTCGACCCCTCGGTGCGCCCCGTTGCCCACAACGTATTCACTCAAGCTATTGACGATATCGACTTGAATGGCATTGCCGAAAAACGCGTTCAAGCTCGCAAAGCTCGCCGCGCAAACTCTGTGCAATCAGGCATGGGAACTTACACTTCATTCCCCAAAAAAGGCGACATTAAAGGCTTGGTTATACTTGTTGAATTTAAAAACCAATCTTTCTCAAGCGGTTACTACTCAACATCACCGCTGCAATACTTCACCGACATGATGAGCAAAGAAGGGTTCAGCGAATATGGTGGCACAGGCTGCGCTGAAGAATATTTCAAACAACAATCGCTCAACCAATTTCGCCCCAAATTTGACGTTGTCGGCCCTTACAAGCTTAGCCAAAACGTAGCAAACTACGGCGAAAATGACAGCTACGGTAACGACAAAAACGCTGAAGATATGATTGTTGAAGCTTGCCAACTCGCCGATAACGACGTTGACTTTTCTGAATACGACAACGACGGTGACGGCATTTGCGACAACGTTTTTGTGTTTTATGCCGGACTCGGCGAAAATTCAGGCGGCTCAAAAAATACTGTTTGGCCCCACTCTTACAATCTCTCTGCAGCAAATAAATCAATCACTCTCGATGGCGTGACTATTGACCGATACGCTTGCTCCAACGAGGTGATGAACGGCCGCCCCGACGGTGTGGGCACTTTCGTGCACGAATTCTCTCACGTGATGGGTTTACCCGACCTTTACAACACCACTCAAAGCGGCTCGTACTACACTCCCTGCACCTACTCCGTGCTCGACTACGGCCCTTACAACAACAATAGTTGCACCCCGCCGGCCTACTCTGTGTTTGAGCGCAACGCCATGGAGTGGATTGACCTCAAAGAGCTTGACGGCGCCGAAACTATAACACTTGGCAACATTGCCGACACTAACGAAGGTTGCTTGATTGAAACCGAAACTCCAACTGAATTTTATCTGCTCGAAAACCGCCAACAAACAGGCTGGGATGCATACATTCCCGGACATGGCATGATTATTTGGCACATCGACTACAACCAAAAAATCTGGCAAGCTAACACGGTTAACAACAATTCATCTCACCAATACGTAGACCTCATTGAAGCTAGCGGCCAAACAAACGGCGACTCGATGAGCAGTTCTATCATGGCCGGTTGGACTTGGCCCGGCACTTCAGGCAAAACCGAATTTACATCGGCAACCTCTCCGGCCCTCCAAGACTGGAGCGGAAATGCCATAGATCTTCCCATCACAGACATTACAGAAGAAGACGGTAAAATCACCTTTAAAGTGGCCGGCGGCAGCGACACTGCAACTCCCGTGCCCGACAAAGACTCTGATATCGAAAAAGGTGAAAACTATTTCGTGGCATCGTGGAGCGCCGTCGAAGATGCTAATGACTACATGCTTTGGGTGTACGGCGAAATTGAAAATAATAAATCAACAAACAGCACACTCACCGCAGATAAAATCACTGAGACTGCCGACATGGGTACAGGCATAACTGTTTCTCTTCCCGACGGCTGGACATCTTCAAGCCTTGGAGCATACTCCGGCGCAACAAACTGTGGCGACGCTATTCCGGCTGCAAAATTTGAAAGCACCTGCAGCTACATTGTCACACGCAAATACACTGACGAGCAAGTTGTCGGCGTAACTTTCTGGATGAAAGGCCTAAACACCAGCGAAAACAGCAACTTCCTTGTTGAAGGATTAGTTGATAACAACTGGGTAACGCTTGGTAAATTCGTTCCGGTAAAAAGTGAAGGTAACACTTTCTCAGTATCGGATATGCCCGACGGAGTGAAACAAGTGAAATTCACATACACCAAAGACAAGGGCAACATAGCCGTTGACGACATTGTCATCTCTCTCGAAAGCAATTATGCAACCACCGTATTGCCCGACTTTGACGGCATACTCACAGATGGCGCTACTTCGGTGAAAGTTGACAAACTCATTGAAGGATGCAACAGATATAAATTTAAAGTTGCCTCTACCAAAGATTGGAATCGCTACTCTAAACCAAGCGAATTGTCATACGTCTACCTCAACGAAGCAGGCGTAAATGACATCATTGCCAACCGCAACTTTAGCACTATCAGCGTGAACGACCGCACAATCACCGTGAACACCGACGCCGACCGCGTTGACGTCTACAACACTCAAGGTCGTCACATTCTCTCGCAACACGTCAGCGACAATAGTTGCGTGCTCAATCTCCCCACTGCCGGCCTTTACATTGTGCGCACCGGCAACACAGCCACAAAAGTTGTGGTAAGATAAAAAAAAGGACCCTAAAAAGCCTTAAATATGAAACCAACCAAATCAACTCTTATAGCTGCACTCGCTCTGGGTGCAGCTATAAGCATGAACGCAAAGCCGGCCAGACCCGGAAACAGAACTATAACACAACCCGATGGCTCAACGCTAACCATTCACACCGTAGGCAATGCATTTTGTCACTACACGCTCACCGACGACAACAAACTACTTGTGAGCGATAACCACAAATATTGCTACGCAACAATTAGCGCAGACGGCACACTCGCCTCAACCGGCATGCAAGCCCACGACAGTGCAGCGCGCCCCGCAGCAGAGGCTGACGTAGCTGTAGACATCAGCGCAACAGCCTCAGTCTCAAATACGTCACTCACTGCTCGCCGACGTGCAAACGCACAGACCGGCGTGGGACGTTATGCCGAAGACTTCCCGACAGAAGGCACCATACACGGATTAATGATTCTTGTGGAGTTTACCGACGAATCGTTTAAAGACGACTCATTCTACCCCACCTCAGCAAAAGAATACTTCACCAACATGATGCGCCAAGACGGATTTAGCGAGCTCAACGGCACCGGTAGCGCAAAAGACTATTTCAACGACGTGTCGATGAACAAATTCAACCTCGATTGCGACGTTGTTGGCCCCTACACAGTCTCTAAAGGTTACGCATACTACGGCGAAAACGATAGCTATGGCTACGACAAATACGCATATCAAATGGTGACAGAAGCCTGCAAACTTGCCGATGCTGATGTCGATTTTTCAAAATACGACAATGACGGTGACGGCTACTGCGACTTTGTCTACGTTATTTACGCAGGTATCGGTGCCTCGGATGGCTCAGACGAGAATGCCAACCGCATTTGGGCTCACTCTGACTACATATCATCTAACACTCGGCGCGTCACAAAACTTGACGGCGTGATTATCGACAAGTATGCTTGCTCTAACGAATGGGAAAACGGTCAGCCCGACGGCGTGGGCACTTTCGTGCACGAATTTTCGCACGTGATGGGCCTGCCTGACTTATACTATACCGGCAGCGGAACGTTCCTCACATGCACCCCCGGTGACTACGACATACTCGATGTTGGCTGCTACAACAACGACTCTCGCACCCCGCCTTCTTTCTCCGCATACGAACGAAATGCCATGGGTTGGATTGACCTTAAAGAGCTTGGCGATGCCGAAAACGTAACTCTCCAAAACATTGCCGACAAAAACGAAGCATGCATCATAAAAACCACTACCGACACCGAATTTTACTTACTCGAAAACCGTCAACAAACCGGTTGGGACACATACATACCTAACACCGGAATGTTGATTTGGCACATCGATGGCACGCTGAGCGTTTACAAAAACAACACTGTCAATAACACAAAAAGCCACCAATACGTAGACCTGGTTGAAGCTAACGGCCGCGCCGTCAACACTTCTTCAAGCATCACAAAAGGTTGGCCTTGGCCCGGCACTTCAGGCAAAACTGAATTTACATCTACAACCTCTCCGGCGCTGAAAGATTGGAGCGGAAATGCTATAGATGTGCCTATCACTGAAATTACCGAAACCACTGACGGATTGGTAACATTCAAAGTGAAAGGCGGTGCGGCCGGTGTGAATGACATCACCGTTGACACCGACGACGAGCAAACGGAATACTATAATTTGCAAGGCATACGTGTGCTCAACCCTCAACACGGCATCTTCATTGTGCGCAACGGTAAATCAGCAAGTGTCAAAAAACTCTGAAAATATAGTAAAATCAAAAATATTTTGTAAATTTGCCCAACATGAACAATGACGAGCAAAACTCTTTGTCGCTGCGCCAAGCGCAAAACACCGTCGATAAATGGATTAAATCTATCGGCGTGCGCTACTTTTCTCCTCTGACTAACATGGCAATTCTCACCGAAGAAACCGGCGAAGTTGCCCGCATCATGGCGCGAACATACGGAGAACAATCGTTCAAAGACGGCGAAAAAGCCGACCTTGCCGATGAGCTCGCTGACTTGCTTTGGGTGACCTTGGCCATCGCCAACCAAACCGGCGTTGACCTCACCGACGCTTTCAACCGCAACCTCGCAAAAAAGACTCAGCGCGATGCTTTGCGTCACAAAAACAACCCAAAACTGAAAGAGTAAAAAACATTATTTTAATACTATATTCTAACTCAAAATACATTAATTATGAGCGACAAATATCAAGACACACTTGCTGCATCGCAAGTCACTACCAACGACGAAATAGTGAAAGCCGAAGTTGAAAAAATCATTTCTGAACACTTCGACGAAAACAATAATACTGAAGTTTACAAATTCCTCTTCAACACTATCGACTTGACCACACTCAAGTCTACCGACTCTCCCCGCTCTGTGGCTGCTTTCGTTGACCGCGTTAACGCTTTCGACGATGAATATCCCCAATTTAAAAACGTAGCTGCAATCTGCGTATATCCCAACTTCGCTCAAGTGGTGCGCACCGTGCTCGACGTCACTGCTGTTAACATCGCTTGCGTATCGGGTTGCTTCCCCTCATCACAAGCTCCCATCGAGTCGAAAATAGCCGAGACCGCTCTCGCTATCGAAGGCGGTGCCGACGAAATTGACATCGTGCTCAACCTTGGCAACTTCTTCGACGAAGACTATGAAGAGGTTTGCGACGAAATCTCAGAACAAAAACAAGCTTGCCGCGACGGTCACCTCAAAGTTATCCTCGAAACCGGTGCCCTCAAAACAGCTGAACACATACGCAACGCATCAATTCTCGCTTGCTACTCAGGTGCTGACTTCATCAAAACATCTACCGGCAAAGAATATCCCGGCGCAACTCTCGAAGCTGCATACGTGATGTGCAAATGCATCAAAGAATACTACGAGAAAACCGGTCGCATGGTCGGCTTCAAATGCTCAGGCGGCGTAGCAACCACCAAAGAAGCTGTGCAATACTTCACCATCGTAAAAGAAGTGCTCGGCGAAGATTGGCTTACAAACGAATATTTCCGCATCGGCGCCAGCCGCCTCGCTAACAACTTGCTCAGCGACATGGTAGGCAGCGAAATAAAATTCTTCTAAAAAACACCCTAAATAGTCATGGATTTTTACGTTTACCTTAACGGCCAACAACAAGGCCCGCTAACTAAAGAGCAACTGCAAGAGCTCAACATTGCAGCTGAAACTCCCGTATGGTATGAGGGATTGAAAGACTGGACCCCCGCCGGTCAAGCCGAGGGCACAGCTTGGTTATTCAACCAACAAACACCCCCGCCTATCAACCCGCAGCAATCTGAACCGAATGTGCCGCCTTATCAGCCGCAACAGCAATACGGCCCCACACAATATGCACAACAACAATACCACGAGGAAGTGCCTCCATGCCCCGACAACAATCTCGGCTGGGCTATTGCCGTCACTGTGCTCTGCTGCGTACCCTTTGGCATTGTGGCCATAATCAAGGCTGCTTCCGTAAACGATAAATACAACCGTGGCGACTATGACGGTGCCGTGGCTGCCGCCAAATCTGCTCGCAATTGGAGCATCATCGGCGCTATCAGCTCTGTAGTTATTTGGGCGATATACTTAATCTGTGTATTCGCTTTCTCTTTGTACGGAATTAATCCCTATTAAATGACACGCAAAACAGCGTTAATAATACTTGTCGCAGCAGCCGTTTGTGTTGCTGCGACAATTTTATTCGCGTACAATCCGGAGGCTGTGGCCTTCTATCCGCGCTGCCCGTCGAAGTGGCTCACCGGATATGACTGCCCCGGTTGCGGCACTCTGCGCGCAAGCCACGCTTTGCTTCACGGCAACTTTGCGGCTGCGTGGAGCTACAATCCCGCCTTATTCTTTGCCATTCCGGCTATTATTTTCTTCAGCGGAGCCTCACACTACAAACAAGGCTCATTGGCCAAGCGCATCTGCACCAGCCCACACACCACGCACATTGTCGTCGTGGCCGTCATTGCCTGGTGGATAGTTCGCAACCTCTGATTTACAACTCAAATACAGCGCCAAAATTGAGGTAGGGTCTGTTTTTTGGTTTTTTAAGGTGAATATTGCCAAATATATCGTAACTTTGCGATTATAAACGGTTAACCTTTAAAAACAAGTTCATGATCAAGACATTTTTAGCCGGCAGTGTTGTCGGCGCGGCACTTATCGCTGCCCCCGCAGCGGAAGCTTGCACCAGCCTTATCGCTGCAGCAGGAGCTACAGAAAACGGTAGCACAATGATAACCTACGCAGCTGACAGTCATGTGCTCTATGGTGAGCTCTACAATCAACCCGCTGCCGACCACGCTCAAGGCAGCATGCGCAAAATCATAGACTGGGATACGCAAAAATATCTCGGCGAAATTCCGGAAGTGGCTCACACTTACGCCACTATCGGCAACATGAACGAACATGGCCTCACAATTGCCGAAAGCACCTGGGGCGGACGTCCCGAGCTTGAAGGCTCAGGTTTGATTGACTACGGTTCGTTAATTTACATCACTTTGCAACGCGCCAAAACAGCTCGCGAAGCTATCACCGTGATGACTAACTTGGTGAAAGACTACGGCTACGCTTCGTCAGGCGAAAGCTTCTCTATAGCCGACCCCAACGAGGTGTGGATTATGGAGCTTATCGGCAAAGGAAAGAGCGATCCCGGTGCTGTGTGGGTGGCTCGTCGCGTGCCCGACAACTGCATCAGCGGCCACGCCAACCACTCTCGCATACACACTTTCCCCCTCAAAGATAAAGAAACTCTCTACGCCAAAGACGTCATCTCGTTTGCTCGCAAACAAGGATACTTCGACGGCAAAGACAAAGACTTTGACTTTTCTCGCGCCTATGCCGAATATGAAATGACCGCCCTGCGCGGCTGCGACGGACGCGTGTGGTCTTACTTCAACCGCTTTGCCGCAAAAGGCACTATGGACCAATACCTCGATTGGATTATGAAAGGCGAAGGCGAAGCTATGCCTCTGTGGATTGAACCCGCGAAAAAACTCTCATCTACCGACCTCAAATGGATGATGCGCGACCACTTCGAAGGCACTCCCCTCGACATGACCAAAGACATAGGCGCAGGCCCTTACAGCGTGCCTTACCGTTGGCGTCCCATGACATACAAAGTTGACGGCAACGAGTATATGAACGAGCGCGCAATCGCTACACAACAAACCGGCTTCTCTTTCGTGGCCGACATGAACAAAAACCGCCACGATGCCATGAAAGGCATACTGTGGTTTGGCACCGACGATGCCAACACTTGTGTGTACCTCCCCGTGTTCAGCTCTACTCCCAAAGCTCCTTACGAACTTCGTCCCGGCAACGGCGATATGCTCACTCTCTCATGGGATGCAAACTTCTGGGTGAACAACTACGTGGCAAACCAAGCCTACAATCGCTACTCACAAATGATTGGCGACATACGCAAAGTGCAAAGCGGCCTTGAAGACGCTATTGTCAAAGCCGTTGACGACGCTCAAACTTCTGTATCGTCATTGAGCTATGCCGACGCTCAAACTCTGCTCGAAGGCATCACTGACAGCTGGGCACAAAAAGCAACTCGCGACTACAAGAACCTTGGCGACATGTTGTTTGTTAAGTATATGGATGGTAACATCAAAAAACAAAACGACGACGGCACTTTCAAGCGCACAGAAACCGGTGTTGCCGTATCGCCCACTTTCGGCGGCTACGACGAACGCTACTACCGCTCTATTGTCAACGAACAAGGCGACCGCCTCAAAGTCATTGAGGTGAAAAAATAAGTAGCTATTTAAAACTTAAAATTGAAAGTTTTGGAAAATAAACAAACATCAGGGCTGCGCAAAGTTGTGGGTTACGTTGTGAAATATGGCGTGCCTCTACTTATCACTGTGCTGCTGTGCCGACTGCTCTTCAAAGGCGTGAACTTTGCCGAGATGATGGATATAATTCGCGAGAAGTGCGACTTCCGCTGGATAGGTTTAGCCATCATTGTCAGCATTTTCTCGCACATATTTCGCGCCATGCGTTGGCGCATACAACTGCGCGCCTTGGGCGTGAATGAAAACTTGTTTCCGCTCACGCTCAGCATATTTGGCACCTACGCCGTCAACCTTGTGCTCCCTCGCCTTGGTGAGGTTTGGCGCACAGGCTACATTGCAAAGCGCCAAAACGCTCCCTTCGCCACCGTATTCGGCTCAATGGTCGCCGACCGCCTTGCCGACACCGTGACTGTATTTCTGCTCACTGTGGTGACTTTCTTGCTTGCCACTCGCGAACTTGGCACATACCTCGGCAGCAATGCCGCGACATACGAAAAATGGATAGAACTTGCCCAATCGCCGCTCACGTGGCTGGGCGTGATTGTGGTGATTGCCGCTATTTGGTGGCTATTCTCGCGCAAAACATCAAACAAGTTTATATGCAAGGTGCAAGACTTTGCCAAAGGCTTGTGGAGCGGTTTTGCCGGCATCGCCAAAATGAAAGGCAAAGTCAAATGGCTGCTGCTCACTTTCGCAATCTGGGGCTGCTATTTCGGCCAACTGTTCCTCCAATTTTTCGCCTTTGACTTTACAGCCGATATCGTATCGAACTACGGTGTACTCGCCGTGTTGGTGACGTTCGTGCTATCTAGCATATCAATGGGTGTGCCCTCTAACGGCGGCATCGGCCCCTGGCAATGGTCTGTTATCTTTGCTCTCGCCCTTTACGGCTTGGCTAAAGAACCGGCCACAGCATTCGCCAACTTGGTGATGGGTTGCCAGACTTTGGTGCTCATTGTTCTCGGCATTTTCACCTTCGTGTGCATATCGCTGCAAAAGAAAAAATAATTGAAATAATTAAATCTACTAAAACATACATAACTATGGCTAAAGTTATTATTATCGGCGCCGGTGGCGTTGGCACCGTTGTAGCTCACAAATGCGCCCAAAACCACGACGTTTTTAGCGAAATAGTGCTCGCCTCTCGCACTCAAAGCAAATGCGATGCTATCGCTGCTAAAATAAACAAATCTTGGGTGTCTACCGACCACGTTGACGCTGACTCGGTTGACGAACTCGTTGCCCTCTTCAACCGTCACAAACCCCAATTGGTTATAAACGTAGCCCTCCCGTATCAAGACCTCACTATCATGGAGGCTTGCTTAAAAACCGGTGTGAACTATCTCGACACGGCTAACTACGAGCCCAAAGACGTGGCCCACTTCGAATACTCTTGGCAATGGGCTTACCGCGAACGCTTCGAAAAAGCCGGCCTCACAGCTATCCTCGGCTGCGGCTTTGATCCGGGCGTATCAGGCATTTTCACCGCATACGCTGCAAAACACCACTTCAGCGCTATGGAGCACCTCGACATTGTTGACTGCAACGCCGGTGACCACGGCAAAGCTTTCGCCACTAACTTCAACCCCG
>CAYSLD010000019.1:3188-21027 GCA_964431795.1 uncultured Bacteroides sp. | reverse complement strand
CGTATAAACAAATACGCTTCTGCCCAAGACCTCTTTGATGCCTTCGGAATATGAAATACGAAATCCACACAACTCATTGATACCGGTACACACTCCGATTTATTTTAATTGCTTGGAGAAGATGAATGGGGCCATGTAGAGAGGTTGCGGTTATTATTGTGCCAAGAGGTACGCATAAGTGGAATTTTACAACTTTTTTCCAGTGGTTTTGCCGCAAATTTACAACTTTTCGCCAAGGTTTGCAAGCAGTTTTTGCAACTTTTCGCCACAAAAAAAGCTGCGACACCGAAGATGCCGCAGCTGACGTTGATTTTAGGTATGAGGATTATTTAGTGTGGAGCGTTATAGATGCTGATTTCACACCCGAAGCTTTTGCACTTAGAGTGATAGCGCCGGCAGTGCCTGTGGTGCGCACAATAGCTGTGGCAGCACCGCTAAACAGGTTCATTCGTGGCTGTTGGAAGGGCAGCAGCGATGTGGCATCGCCGTTAGCCGTAGCCTCAAAAGAGCCGTTGCCTGATACGGTGAATTGCACTAGTCGGCTATCGTCGGGCACAATGTTACCGTCTTTGTCGGCCACTTGCACTGTTATATAGGCCAAGTCTGAGCCGTCAGCAGTGAGTTCGCTGCGATTGCAGCTGAGCACAAGATGGTGTGCTTTGCCGGCAGTGCGAACAGTTTCGGTGGCAGCAACGTTGCCGTTGTTGTCGTAGGCCACAACTTTCACCTCGCCCGGCTCGTAGACAGTGTTCATCCACATCAGTCGGAAACGGTTCATGTCTGATGAGTTGTCTTTTTGTTGCACACCTTGACTTTTACCGTTTATGAACAATTCAGCTTTCGGGAAAGAGGTGTAAACCATCACGGGCGTAACTTTACCTTCGCGACCGGGCCACGTCCAGTGTGGCAGAATGTGTAGTGTGGGTGATTGCTCGTTCCACACGCTGCGATAGAGGTAGTAGCGGTCTTTGGGCAGCGAGGCAAGGTCGATAATGCCGAATAAGCTGCTGTGGCTGGGCCACGCATCAGTGTCGTAGGGTGTCGGCTCGCCAAGATAGTCAAAGCCTGTCCACACGAACTGGCCTATCATCCACGGTAAGTCTTGGTCGGCGGCAAAGTCAATGTCGGGAATGTTCGACCAATAGCAATATTCAGTGTCGTACGATGATGATTGGTTGTCATCGTACATGGCTTGCGCTTTTGTCTCTACGGGGAATTTATACACGCCGCGCGACGATACTGTTGAGGCTGTTTCGGTGCCGAGCACCAATTTTTGTGGCAATTTTTCGTAGGCGCGCTGATAGTGTTGCGGTTTGTAGTTAAATCCGGGAATGTCGAGAGTGGCGGCAAAGCCGTTGTCGAGCACAGCGCCGATTTGGTCCATGCCGCAAGTGACGGGGCGAGTCGGGTCTTCGCGGTGCACTATGTCTTGCAAGAAAGAAAGTTCGCTCACACCATCGGGGCCCCATTGGCTGGGCACCTCGTTGCCGATGCTCCAAAGCACCACAGACGGGTTGTTGCGATAGTGGTGCAGCATATTCACCATGTCGCGCTCAGCCCATTCGTTGAAGATTGAGCCGTAGCCGTTGGGACATTTCGGGCGGAAACTCCAGTCGTCGAAAGGTTCGACCATGAGCATAAAGCCCATTTCGTCGCAGAGCTCAACAAGCTCCGGCGCGGGCATGTTGTGTGAAGTGCGAATGGCATTTGCACCCATATCTTTTAGCTGCTCGAGTTGGTGGCGCAGAGCAGCACGGTTTACGGCGGCGCCGAGAGGGCCGAGGTCGTGGTGGTTGCACACACCTTTAAATTTAGTTACTTTACCATTGAGGAAAAATCCTTTGGTTGGAACGTATTCAAGCGAGCGTATGCCAAAGCGTGTTGAGTAGCTGTCAACCTCAGTGCCGTCAACCAGCAAGCGAGTGTTTGCGGTGTAGAGCGTAGGTGTTTCAGGTGACCATAGCGCGGGATTGTTGACGATGAAATTTTGAGTCTCGGCTTGACCGTGGGCAGCGTGGCGCGATGTGTTTTTAGCCACAACATTGCCGGCGCTGTCAACAATCTCGGTTATGACATCAACGAATTGGCCTTTTGCCGCACCGTCAATGTTGATTTTGAGGTTTACGGTAGCGTAGTCGGCCTCAACGTGTGGAGTGGTGATGTATGTGCCCCACACCGGAATGTGCACGCGCGCAGTCTCGATGAGGTGCACGTTGCGATACAGTCCGGCACCGGGGTACCAGCGCGACGACTCGGGTTTGTTCTCGAGCGTGACGTGCAGAGAGTTCTCACCGGGGCGGATAGCCTTGTCAGCGTCAACATAAAACGAGTTGTAGCCGTAAGCCCAATTGCCAACCTCAATGTCGTTGACAAACACGCGGGCATTCGACATAGCGCCGTCGAAGAGCAGAGTGAAGTGTCGGCCCAGGGTGTCGGCAACGTTGAAAGTTGTTTTATATTCGCCTTTGCCGTAGTAGGGCAAGCCACCGGTACGTCCTGTTTTTACGGTCTTTTCGGTCTCACCGTTTTGCTCAACAGCCACGGTCTGCAAGTCGTATTCGCGACCGAACGGGCCGTAAATAGCCCAATCGTGTGGTACGCGCACCTTTTGCCATTTCGCAGCATTTTCGCCTTTAGAGAATAGCCAATTATCTTTGAGCACTTGCTCGCTGCGCTGTGCTGTCATTTGTAGCGACACCAAAGGCAGAGCAGCGATAGCAAGTGCTTGTAATATGTATTTATGCATACGATAAGAGTCTGTTTATGCTAGTTTTTGAAGCAGTCTAGAGCTTCGGTGGGAGTGCCGTCAACAAAGCAACCTTTGCGGTATCCGTTTGAATTTTCGATGGTAGCTTCAGGCTCCCAATAGAAAATGCCGTCAACGCATCCGAGTTGTTCGCAGCCTTTTTTGAGGGCAGTGAGCATGCTGTTGCAAGCTGCGGCTTGGTCGAAGTCCATGCCCACCTCGCAAATCATCACGCGTTTGCCGTAGGTTTCGTAAACAGATTTGATGTTGCTGAGGCAGTCGTTGACAATAGTTGACCAGTTTGAGGCATCGGGATAGAGCGACATACCAATCATGTCGTACTTGCCATTGTATGTCTTGAGCTCATTGCCAAACAAGCGAGTGTAGAGCCACGACTCGTTACCACAGTCGCAGTGCACAATAACTTTGCAGTCGGGGAAGATAGCCTTAACGGCATCGTATCCGGCGCTGATAAGTTTTGAGAAGTTGCCGGGGTTGTCGTTGATGTTGCCGAGCGGATACATCATGCCGGTGCGTGTTTCGTTGCCGAGTTGCACCCATTCAGGCTCGATGTCGTATTTTTTCAATTGGTTGAGCATAGAGTTCACGTGGTTGACCATGGCATCTTGCAAGCCGGCGAGGTCGAGGTTTGCCCATGCAGCCGGAGTTTCTTGTGCTCCGGGGTCGGCCCAAGTGTCGCTGAAGTGGAAGTCAATCATCACGCGCAAGCCAAGAGTGTTGGCGCGGCGAGCTTTGACGAGCACGTCGTCGATATTGTTCCAGCCGGCAGTGGGATTTACCCACACACGCAAGCGGATAGAGTTCACACCACACTCGTCGCGGAGCAGCTGCATACATTCTGTTTGCACGAGGTCTGCAGTTTGGAAAGTGAAGCCTTCGGCCTCCATTTCGGTGATCCAGCTAACGTCAGCACCTTTGGCAAAAGTAGTGCGGTCAATTTCGATGGGAGTATTGTCGACCGGTGGATTGGTGATGGGGCTATCTTCAGCGCAGGCAGTGAGTGATGTTGCTGCGATGGCCAAACCTAATATTTTAGAGAAATATTTCATGATTATCTGAATGTTTGCGTATTATTTAGATGAATAATTATAAGTGCCTTTGATGAGGTCAACAGTGAGCACGTATGTGCCGTTGGCGAGGTCGTTGTCGCCGTCAAAACCGTCGTGGTACAAGCGGAGAGTGCCGCTGCCGCCGCCGAAGTAGAGGTTCCAACTTTCGTTGATAAGAATCTTCACGCCCCACGGAGTGTTGGCTGTTTTTTGTACGGTAGCTTGGTAAACACCCGGGGTTGAAGTGGCTTGCATGTCGTACATGCTCCAGTCGTCGTTGAGACCTGTGTAGCTTACCTTTTCTACAGAGTAGAGTTTGTAGGTGAGAGCTGAGAGGTTTACATCAAAGATGTAGAGGCCTGCTTCGGGAGCTGTGATGTTCGAGCCGCCTTTGTAGACGAGAGTGCCTTCCATGCCGGTGCCACCGTCGGCCATGCCGTATTTGTCGTCCCAGTTATCGGCCTCGGTGTAGAAGTTGTAACCCCAAAGTGAGTTAACATTCATCATACCGCCGTAGCTGAGTGCGTCTTCATCATAGAGAGTGAGGTAGTTGTCGAAAGTCCAGCTGCCGCTGATGCCGTCGTCGATACCTGAGAGAAAGAGGTGTTGAGCCACTTCGGCAGTGCCTTGTTCGGCGCCTGCGCTAACCGATACTGTCCATTGTTTGGGATTGCTGAGGTCGAGTTTGAGAGTGCACTCGCCATTGTCGGGAATGGTTACGCTGATGTTTGATGCAGACGAGCCGAAAGTTAGGTTGTCAGCAGTGCCGCCAAAACCTACGGCAGTGTCGATGGCTGAAGCATCGTCGGTGCCGGTTGAGTGGTTGTATTGCTTACCGGTAGTGGCAAGTTTGATGTTCACAGTGCCTTTTGTGCCGGTGAAAGTGTAGCGCCAAACGTTAGCTTTGCGGTCATACTCCATTTCGCCGTTGATGCCACCGCTAACAGTGAGAGAGGGCAACAGGAGTGCGCTCCACTCGTTGGTGTTGGTGTTGACGATGGTGTAGTAGCAACCTTCAAGGCCGGGGAACCAGAAGTTACCGTAGGCGACAGTGCTGATAGATGATGACATCAAGAACGGAGTCCAGTTTTCGCCTTCGTTACCCCAGATAGTGCCGTTACCTTCTTGCAAGTACCAGTTGTACCATGAAGTAGCGCCCATAAATCCGGTGTAAATGCCGTCGCTGTTGGGCGAAGCGAGAGTGTTGCCGGTGTCTTCCTTGTTGCTGTTGAGTATGAAGCCTTGCGTCATGTCTATCACATAAGGAGTGACATTTACGGTCAGCACGTTGCTATATTGCGGGTCGATGTTGTTTGCCAACAGACCTTTCACGCGAATGTAGAGGGGAGCTTTCACGCCGGCCTCGTAGCCCAAGCGGTTGAGCACGCTGTTGAGGTCGCCGTGAGTGAATTGCTTGCTGAAGGTGCCGTTCTCCATAGTGAAATCTACGGTTGAAGCGAAGCCGTCAGAAGCAGAAAATTGAATGGTGTTGACCACGGCATAGTCAGGAGCGGCAACGCGGTCGTCGCTGGTAGAAATTTTGCCGTTATCGTTCCAATAAACAGTGAGGGCAAGAGCATTGAGATTGTTCTTGTCGAGAACAATGTCGTCAGTATTGCCGTCGAGGCTCAGATTAGCACCGCCGGAGGTGAAAATCAGGTCGCCGTCGTTGTTGCATGAAGTCATGCCCAGCGACATGCAGGCGAGAGCCATAACCGATATATATTGATAAAATTTCATGTCTATAATTGGCTAAAAAAGGATTAGTAATTGGGGTTGCTGAGGTTGGGGTTTGCTGACAATTCAGATGACGGAATGGGATAAATGTTGTATTTGCTGTCAACTGAACGACCGTCAACAACGCCGCCCTTCCATTGCCAGAGATAGTCGGCAGTGGTGAAGCAACCAAAGCGTACGAGGTCGGTGCGACGTGAGCACTCCAAGTAGAGCTCGCGGCCACGTTCGTTGAGTATGAACGGAAGTGTGTATTGCGTGTCGGCAATATTGCCTGAGTTGTCGCCGTAAGCACGTTCGCGCAATGCGTTGATGAGGGCGAGGCCTTCGCTGCGTGTCATGCCCGAGCCACCGCGAAGCACAGCTTCGGCAGCCATAAGATAAACATCGCCAAGGCGGAACATTATAAAGTCGGTGTCGCAACCGTATGCACCTGAGTCGCTTGAAGCGTCGCCGGCGTCGGTGAGGTTGGTCCATTTCTCGGCATAATAGCCTTGCGTGCCTTCGTCGAGCGATTTGTCAAGGTATTGAGCTTGGCCGTCAGTCCAAAGCATGCAACGGCTGTCGGCGGTATTGTTCACATCGTCCCAAAGGGCAGAGAACTCACCGCGCACGCGCCACGAGCCCCAACCGTTAGAGATGCCGTATTTAGAGGGGTCTTGCGAGCTGTCGCTACCGCATGAGCCGCACACTAAGTATGTGCCTGCGCCCCACGAGGTGGTGGTTGTGGCATCGGTCACGAATGCAAAGATGATTTCGTTTGTGCGTTTGTAGTTGTCGGCATTGAAGAGTTTGCTGTAGTCTGCTTCGAGTGAATATTTGCCTGACGACAATATTTTGTTGCAGTATGTGAGGCAGTCGGTGTAGTGACCGGTGCCGGTATAAACCTCGGCATTGAGGTAGAGCTTGGCGGCAAGAGCCCACGCAGCACCGCGCGAGGCACGGCCATATTCGTTTTCGGCGGGGAGAAGGTTCTCAACGTCTTTGATTTCGCTCTCAATGTAGTTGAACAGTTGAGTGCCGTCGTAAGCTTCGGGGATGTAGCTTGATGTGGGGCAATTCTCGTCAACAAACGGGCCTTGGCGGAACAAGTCGAGCACCAAGTAGTAGCTGAGTGCGCGCACGTAGCGAGCCTCGGCAGCATAAGTTTTGATGTCTTCTTGCTCGGTAGAGGTGAAGCCTGAAATGTTGCTATCGCCGCAGTAGCGCAAAAACTCATTGCAGAGTGCAATGTTGTAGTACAGACGATAGTAAGTGTCGGCTACCCACGAGTCGTTAGCGTCCCAACGCATATAAGCGAGGTTGGTGAGGTTATCACCGCTGAGCCAGCGCATGGCAGTTTCGTCGGTAGGAGCCTCTTGCAAGTTGAAGTAGTTGCGGAGCAAGTCTTGACCGTTGTTAGAAGTGAGGTCAGCGTTGTCAGCGCGTTCTTGGCCCACAATGGCATAGCAAGCATAAATCTTGGCCAGCACTTGTTTGTAGCCGTCGGCAGTAGAATAAACGTCTGTCGAGGTGGTGCCTATGATGGGTTGTTGATTGAGGTCGTCGGTACATGCACCGAGCATCATTGCAACCGCAGATATAAGAAATAAATATATTTTTTTCATTGTCAGAAGTCTTGAAATTAGAAGTTAAGGCCAAGAGTGAGTGAATAAGTGCGAGGACGCGGGTATGAAGAAGTGTCGATACCTGAAACATTCTCCGGGTCTACACCGCTATATTTGGTGATTGTAAACACGTTTTGCACCATAGCCGAAGCGTGTAGGCTGAGTGATTTGTAGATGCGTCCGAAGTCGTAGCTGAGTTGGATGTTGTCCATCTTCAAGAACGATGCATTCTCCAAATAATAGTCTGAAGCATATTGACGATTTTGGAATTCGGTCTCCAAGAAACTTGTTGACAAGTTGTTGATTTGTTGACCGCACCAAGTGGTACATTCCCAAGCGCCCATGTTTGCTGCCATGCCGTTGTAGACGTAGTTGCCAACATTTGCGCGCAGAGAAGTGCTGAGTGTCCATTTTTGGTAGCGGAGTGAGGTGCTAAAGCCAAAAATCCAGTCGGGAGCGGGAGAATGAGTGTGGTAGCGGTCGTCGTCAGTGATTTGACCGTCGCCGTTGAGGTCGGCATAGAGGCCTTCGATGGGTTTGCCGGTAGCCTCGTCGTAGATTTGTTTGTAGAGCAAATAGCTATAGGGAGCGTAACCGGTAGAGAAATATTGTATTGGAGTAGACTCCATGTAGCGCACGGGGGTGTCGGGGCTGTCGGCATTTTCGATAAGCGTGAGGTTGGTGATTTTGTTGTCTTGCCAAGTAGCGTTTGCAGTGACAGTCCAAGTCCAATCTTTTGAGTCGATGATGTTGGCATTGATAGCAATTTCAACACCTTTGCTGTCAACGTTACCAACGTTTGTGAGCATTGATTTGTCGAAGTTCACACCGGCGGGCACGGGCACTGTGGCGAGCAAGTCTTCGGTTTTGCGAGTGTAGTAGTCTACGCTGCCGTTGATGCGACCGTTGAGAAATCCGAAGTCAACACCAAAGTTCCACGATTTTGTTGTTTCCCATTTCAAATCGGGGTTGTAGGCTTCGGGGCGATAAGTGTAGATGGGAGTGCCGCCGAATTGGTATTGAGCACCTGAGAGGCCGATTGTGTAGTTGGGCAAGTATCCGTAGTTAGAGATGCCGTCTTGTTGGCCGGTGATACCATACGAAGCGCGGATTTTGAAGTCGTTCATTACAGAAGCGATAGGCTCCCAGAACGATTCGTTGGCCACGCGCCAAGCGAGAGCCACAGAGGGGAATGTGCCCCAACGGTTATCTTTAGAGAAACGTGATGAACCGTCGCGGCGGAAAGTTGCTGTCAACAGGTAGTTGCCCATCAAAGTGTAGTTCACACGACCGTAGTAAGAAAGAAGAGTGTGACGCTCGTCAGAAGCCGATGATACAGATTTTTCGTCACCGGCAACAGTGTATTGAGTGTTTGAGGGGTAGTAGTAGCGCCAATATTGATAGTCATAACCGGCGGTAACGTCGAGGGTGCTTTTGATAGCGTCGAGGTCTTTATTGTAGTTTGCGTAGATTGTGAGCAAACGGTTGTAGTTCTTTTGTGTACCGTAGTCGTAGTCGCTACCACCGTCGTTATAGCCTGAGGCACTCATGTCGCTGAGGTAGATGTGACCTTTACCGCGAGAGTAGTCATAACCACCGGTTGCGTGCAAGCGCAAGTCGGGCAAGAAGTGCACGCGATAGTCTAAGTCAATGTTACCAATGTAGCGTTGCACGTTTGAGGTAGATTTATATTGCTCAAGCATGCCGAGTGGGTTTTTGATGCTACCTTGAGCGGGGCCACCGGTGTTGTCGACAGCTTCGTTATATCCGCCGAGTATGCAAGTTTCGTCGTAGACGGGAACGGTGGGGTTGAAAGCTGAGGCATTCCATACGGCGCCGGTCTCGGCAAAGCGGTTGCGGCTGACGGTAGCTTTACCGCTAACAGTTACGCGCAAATGATCTTCGAAGAATGAAGGATTGAGGTTTACGTTTGCAGTGAAGCGACGTGAATTGTCAGTTTTGAGGATACCGTCTTGGTAGTTTGCGCCGAGCGAAACGCGGAAGGGCAACCATTTGGCTGCGCGGCCCGCAACGCTGAGGTTGTTGTCAGTGCCAAAAGCACTTCTAAATACGGCATCGTTCCAGTTTGTATTGTAGTTGCCAACAAGAGCTTGTTGAGCTTCTGTGCCAAAGCGGCTGTAGACATCGCGGAATTGACTTGCTGAGAGCATCTCGGCAGTCTTTGTGCGATTAGAGATTGAGTTGGTGGTTTGGAATGATACTTTCACACCGTCGCCGGTGCCTTTTTTAGTGGTGATGATGATAACACCGTTTGAAGCACGGCTACCGTAGATGGCGGTTGACGATGCATCTTTGAGGATGGTCATGCTCTCAATATCGTTCGGGTTGATAAGACTCAAGAAGTTGCTTGAACCGGCCACGCTGCCGCCAACTTCCATGGGCACACCGTCGAGCACGATAAGCGGGTCGTTTGATGCATTCAATGAAGCACCGCCACGCACGCGGATGGTAGATGATGAGTTGGGCGAACCACCGCTGTTGGTGATTTGCACACCGGCAATTTTACCGTTAATCAATTCCTCGGGTGACGAAATCACACCTTGGTTGAAGTCTTTTTCGCTGACTGACGATATCGAACCGGTCAAGTCATTTTTCTTTTGCACACCGTAGCCAACAACCACGAGCTCTTCCATCATTGTGCTGTTTGGAGCGAGGGCCACGTCAATGTGGTCAGAAGTGATAGTTACGGTTTTTGTCTCATAGCCGATGTATGAGAAAGTGATTTGTTTTACTGTGGTAGGAACTTTGAGTAGGTAGTTACCATCAAGGTCAGTGGCAACACCTGCCGTACTGCCAACGGCCATTACCGACACGCCGATGAGCGGCTGTTGGTTTTCGTCAACTACCGTACCCCGAATTGTTCGGGAGCCGGTTTGTGCATTCACCGAGAGCGGAAGCATTATGGCTAATATCAAAGCCAAAAGTCCCAGCATGCGGTTGAAGCATTTTTGCTTTCTTGGTTTCATGAGAAATTTAGGGTTGTATTTGTTTTAGGTTAAAAAATTTCGAGATTGATTTTTTTGGTTAGAAGGGGGATGTTTACGCTCGCAAATTTATTGCATACATATTTACATGGCAAGCATAAAAAGGACAAAAAACAACACAAATCGGACAGCCTCCGCCCTATTCGCCTGAAATACAACGATTATCCCTTACTTTTTACTTCTTACTTAATTACTTTTTACTCTCCTCCAAATAGTGTCGTGGCGTCTCGCCAAATTGGGCGGTAAAGCATTTAGAGAAATAGCTGGCTGAGCTGAAGCCGACCATGTACATCACTTCGGCCACAGTGAATGTGCCTTGGCTGAGCAACATTGCAGCCTTCTTCATGCGAATTTGGCGGATGTAATCGACGGGTGTGATGCCTATATATTTTTTGATGAGTCGGTAAAGTTGTTTTGACGATAACCCCAGTTTTTCGCACACGTAGGTAACATTTAAGTCAGTGTCTGAAATGTTATCTTCAATGAGTTTTGCAATGTCGGCGAGAGTGTGCTCGTCGGCCGACTCGGCCTCTACATCTTTGGCTGCGGTGAGCATCTCAATGCGAATGTCGCGGCGTATGGTGTCGGTGGCCTTGAGCAGTTGCTGCACACGTGCCAGCAGCATTTGCGGCTCGAATGGTTTTGACATGAAAATGTCGGCGCCGATGTTGATGCTTTCGGCCTCGGTGGTCGTGTCGTCTTTTGCTGTGAGCAAAATGATGGGTATGCTTGCCAACTGTGGATTTGCTTTTATGCGTCGGCACATTTCCATGCCGTCCATCACGGGCATCATTATGTCGGCAATGATGATATCGGGGGTCAAGCTACCGCAGACAGCCAATCCTGCGCGCCCGTTGGCGGCAATTATGCACCGATAATTGTCGCTAAGCACTTCTTTGATGAATTGGCTGATAGCGATATTGTCGTCAACAATGAGCACTGTGCGGCGATTGGTGAGCTCAGCGGTGTCGGCATTTACCTCTGTCTCGTCGTTGCTCTCGCTGTTGCGAATGGGCAGAGTGATGGTGAACACCGTGCCGCCGCCCTCGTTGGCATCCACGCTGATGGTGCCGTGGTGCATCTCAACGTATTTCTTGGCGAGGTATAGGCCTATGCCTGTGCCCTCTTTGTTGCCCGAAGTGCGGGTTGATTGGAACAGACGTTGGAAAATCAGCGGGCGCTCGTCGGCGGGAATACCCACGCCGTCATCGGAGAGTTTAAACAGTAATTGGTCGTCAACCTCGGTTAGCGACAGCGCTATTGTTGCGTTTGTTGATGAGTATTTGCAAGCGTTTGAGATGACGTTGTTTAGCACCGACTCAAACTTCACAGCGTCAATTTCTGTTGTGCGCGACTGCACATCGCAGCTGAAAATAAAGTTAATTTTCGGGAAAGCCTCTTTGTAGTTGTCAAAAATGCCGCGCGTGAAACCGATTATGTCAACTTGCGAATAAATCAGCATAGCCTCGTCGTCGTTGTTGTCCATGCGGTTCATTTCAAGTGCACGGTGAATGAGTGCGTTGAGCTTCATGGCATTTTTGTATATGCCGTTGAGTTTGCGTCGCTCCGCGCTGTCGTTTGAGTCGTTGAGCATTTTGCTGACCGGGCCGATAATCATTGACAACGGAGTTTTCAGCTCATGCGATATGTTTGTGAGAAAGTCTATGCGATTTTTCACCGACTCAATAGTGCGCGAACGTTCCATGCGCTCAAATTTCAGATGTTGGCGTATGCGTATGGTGTTTATTGCCCAAGTAATCAGTCCGATAACTACCAAAGCGTAAAATAAATGCGCCCACACGCTGTCATACCATGGTGCATTGATTTTCAGCGGTATGCTGAACACTGTCGCTGTGTCGCTCGACCCGGCACGACGTATTTCCAACCGATATTTGCCGGGGGCGATGTTTGATATTGTGATTGCATTGACATCTTTGTTGAGTGATATCCATTCGTTGTAAGCACCTACCAAGCGATATTCATATTGCTGGCGATTGTCGCGTGAATAGTTTAGGTCTGAAAAGTAGATGGTGAGGTGATTGTCGTTATATCCAAATCCCAATTTTTGCAGGGCGCGCACCGAGCCGTCTTGTGGCAAGTATCGCTCTTCGTTGATATATATTTCGGTGATAACCAAATGTATGTCTTGCGTGGGGGCATCGGTGATTGACGGCGACACGCGTGTGATTTCGTCCACGCCGCCGAGATATACCATACCGGTGATTGGGCTGTAATATATTGCTGTGTAGAGCTTTATCGGTACGGGCACGAGCCTGAACGTTTTGCTCTCGGTGTTGAATGACCATAGCCCGGTTGTTGAGGCTATCCACAGCTCGTTGTTCACCTTTTCGATGGCGAATGAGCTCACGTGTTCGCGCGCCGGAATTTTATATGTGGCGGTGATGGCGCCGCTATCGGCAATGCGCACCAAGCAATCTTGTGCCAAGCACCAAATGCCACCGCCTTCGGCAGCGATGATATGCTCGGGTGTGCCGTCGATGCCGGGGCGCAAATTAATGCGCTGAGTGGCGCCGGTGGCTTTGTTTACTTTCACAATCTCGCTTGATTGAAAAAGCGCAATCCAGTGATTGCCACGACTGTCAACAATCATTTCATTCACGAAATTGTTGGGCATGCCGGAGGTAGAGTTGTAGGCTTTTTCTGCTTTGTATGCGCCGTTTGAAGCTTTGAGATTGGCGAGGTTAGCCACAAGAATACCGCCCAAGTAGCTGCCGGTCCACAGGTTGTGAGCGTCGTCCTCAACAATGCTATAAGCCCAGTTTGCGTTGAAGTTGCCGGTGCGGTCGGTTAGGCTGTAGCACACAAAGCGGTCGCCGGCGCTGTCATAGCGATTTATGCTGCCGTCGGTAGCAATCCACACATCGCAGTCGCTATCTTCCATGATGTTGCGTATGCGGTTGTGAGGCAGCGGATGTGCGGCGTCGCCGGGTTTGAACCATGTTGGCGTTTTTGTTGCGTAGTTGTATTTAATCAAGCCGTTAGTGCCGCCAAACCACAGATTGTTGTTGCTGTCGCGATAAATTTCATAGATTTGGTTGCCGTCACCGCGTCCGGTGAGCAGCGAAAGCGGGTAGATGTCGTAGTTTTTGCTGTTTTTGGTGATAGAGACGTTATACTCTGTTCCGGCCCAAATAGTGTTGTTGCGGTCAGCATACACGCACCACACCACATTGTTTGACAGTGAGCTGTCTATGCGCGAGTCGTGTGTGTAGCAAACCGTGCGAGTGCCGTCGTAAATGTATAGGCCGTTGTCAGTGCCGATGATGATGTTGCCCACTGAGTCTTCGGCCAGCGATTTCACACTGTTGCCTGAGAGAGCACTAACGGCATTGACGCTGTAAGTTGTGCCAGAGGGGGTAAGGTAGTATAGCGCACCCTCAGTGCCTACCCACAACAAGTTGCGTTGGTTGTCGTAGAGCAAGGAATTGACAAACACGTTGCGCGAGTGGCTAGTGTGCTCGGCTATAGGTATTGAGCGTAGTTGGTCGGCGCCCTTGTGCAGCAGGCAAAGTCCGTTGTAGGTGCCAATAAAGTAGTTGCCGGGCCGGGCTTTGTCTTCGGTGATGGCATAGACGGCATTGTGAGGCAGGCCGCGCTCTATGCGTGTGAATGTTTGTTTTGAAATGTTGTAGCGGTACAATCCGTTTAGCGAGCCAACCAACAGGTTTTCGCCCTCCACGGCCAATGCGCGCACGTTGCGCGGCGACTCTTTGCCGGTGTCGATATATCGGTCGGTGGCAAGGTCATATATAAGCAGGCCATTGTCGCTGCCCAGGTAGAAGCGATTGCCGCGCGCGAGTATGCTGTATATATGAGTATTGCTTTTCTTGCCTTGGTCGTAGCAGTGGTGCAGTTTATAGCCGTCGTAGAAGTTTAATCCTTGGTTTGTGCCTATCCACATCAAGCCGCAGCTATCGGTGGCGATGCTATAAACGGTGTTGGCATCGGCCTCGGTTTCTACGGTTTCAAATGTGTAAGCACCGATTTGAGCTGATGTTTGCACGCTCAACAGCAGGCATAGCAAAGTGGTTATAATGGTAACGGTAGAAGCTTTCAATTTAGAGCAGTATTAATTTCCGGCAAAGTTACACCAAAAAAACCGAAAAACCAACATCCCCCCAAGAGTATCAAGTAACCATAGCTGCGGAGCAGCTTGCATATCAGAAACCCCGCATTGAGCCGTAGCTGTAGCGGAGGCTCTATGTGGGGACTGTCATCACAGATAGATACCAACCTCGCATAGAGGTTGCATGGATTTTGCTGTGATTTTTGATAGTAAAATTGGGGAAATGGTAAATAATTACTATATTTGCGGCCAAAATACTTACAATATGTTACGAATAGCGATTCAATCAAAGGGAAGATTGAACGAAGAATGTATGACATTACTGTCTGATGCCGGAATAACCGCATCGAGCCACACTCGTTCACTTGTTGCGCATGCTAAAGGATTCCCTATAGACATTTTATATTTACGTGATGATGACATACCCCAAGCCGTATCGATGGGTGTTGCAGATATAGGCCTTGTAGGCGCAAATGAAGTTGCCGAGCGAGGAATAAATGTAGACACTGTGATGCATACCGGACTAGGTGTGTGCCGCTTGTCGCTTGCTGTGCCCAAAAATGAAGCCTACGATGGGTTGAAGTGGTTTAACGGTAAGCGTGTGGCAACATCCTATCCCAATATTTTGCAGCGGTATTTCGCACAAAACGGCATAAAAGCCGAGATACATGAAATAGCCGGCTCGGTTGAGGTAGCCCCGGCCGTAGGTATGGCTGATGCTATTTTCGATATTGTTTCGTCGGGCGGCACGTTGATACAGAACGGATTGCGCGAGGTGGAGTGTGTGTTCTCTTCAGAGGTGCTACTCGTGAGTACACCCAACCTTAGCGAAGAAAAAGTTGCTGAACTCAACAAACTGAAATTCCGCTTTAAGTCAATCATCGAGAGCCGCGGCATGAAATATGTGCTGATGAACTTGCCCAAGAAGAGTTTGGACGCTGCAATAGCCATCATGCCGGGCATGAAGAGCCCCACAATATTGCCGTTGGCCGACGAAAATTGGTATTCGGTGCATGTGGTGATACGCGAGTCGGAACTATGGGAGAAGATAGAGCAACTGAAAGCCGTTGGCGCCGAGGATATACTTATTTTGGCCCTCGAAAACGTAATAAGATAATGCAGCTATGAATATCATCAACGAACCCCCGCGCTCCACTTGGCCCGCCCTTGTAGAGCGCAACATACCAAACGATGAGCAAGTGCAGGCTGCCGTTGAAGGTATTATTGCCGATGTGCGCGAGCGCGGAGATGCTGCGCTTGTTGACTATGCACTGCGCTTTGACGGCACGCATATCAGTGACTTGGCAGTGGCCGACAGCGAAATTGATGCTGCCGTTGCCGCTGTGCCTGAGCAATTGAAACAAGCCATACGAGCAGCAGCCAACAACATACGCACTTTTCACACCGCGCAATTGCCGCATGAGGTGAAAGTCAGCACTTCAGCGGGAGTGACGTGTGTGCAGCGGGCAGTGCCCATTCGCCGCGTAGGCCTTTATATACCCGGAGGCCAAGCCCCGCTTTTTTCTACGGTGTTGATGCTTGCCATACCGGCGCAAATAGCCGGATGTCACGAGGTGATTTTGTGCACCCCGCAAAGCCACGACAAGCCAATTTCGGCAGAGATACTTTTTGCCGCGCGTGAATGTGGCATAAGCAAAATATACAGGGTAGGCGGTGCACAAGCAATTGCAGCCATGGCCTACGGCACCAACACAATTGGGCGTGTAGACAAGATTTTCGGCCCGGGCAATCGTTTTGTCACCAAGGCAAAACAATTGGTGAGTGGTGTCACAGCTATAGATATGCCGGCCGGCCCGAGTGAGGTGTTGGTTATGGCCGACGATACGGCAAATGCCGAATTCGTAGCCGCCGATTTGCTGTCGCAAGCCGAGCACGGCCCGGATAGCCAAGCAATACTAGTGTGCACCGACGCAGCAATTGCGCAGAGCGTTGACCATGCTATCGCTGAGTTGAAGACACGCTTGCAACGTGCCGAGTCGGTCGAAAGTTCGCTGAGCAAAAGCCGTTTGATTGTGCTTGGCAATCGGAGCGATATGATTGACTTTGTGAATGAATATGCCCCCGAACATCTCATAATTTCTATGCGCGAGCCCTGGCAAGTTGCCGAAAAAATCATTGCTGCCGGTAGTGTGTTCATCGGCCACTACTCGCCGGAGAGCGTTGGCGATTATGCCTCGGGCACCAATCACACCTTGCCCACAAGTGGCTGGGCGCGCTCATTCAGCGGTGTAAACATTGACAGTTTCATGCGCAAAATCACCTATCAAGAGTTAACACCGGCCGGGCTCAAAGACTTGGCGCCGATAGTGACCCAGATGGCCGAGGCTGAGGGCCTTGACGCGCATGCCCTGGCAGTAACAATTAGATTGCAACATTAACTAATCACGATATATAAACAGCCATGACTGACCCCATAACACTCGTGAGGCCAAACATCCTCGCACTTAAACCTTATTCCACTGCTCGCGATGAATTTCAGGGCGGTGATGTGAATGTGTGGCTTGATGCCAATGAAAATCCGTTCAACAACGGTGTAAATCGTTATCCCGACCCGCATTATAAAATCTTGAAGGCAAAGATAGCTAAGCTGAAAGGTGTTGACGAAGACCGTATATTTGTAGGCGGCTCGGGCAGCGACGAGGCTATTGATTTGACTTTTCGCATTTTTTGCCGCCCCGGAGTTGACAAGGCTATCATAATAGCGCCTAGCTACGGCATGTATGAGGTCTGTGCTCATACCAACGACGTGGAGGTGCTCACTGTGCAGCTAAACAGTGATTTTTCGCTCCCCGTTGACCGTTTGCTCGCTACGGCACAGGCCGAGGACAACATGAAACTTATGTGGATATGCTCGCCAAACAATCCCACCGGTAATGCTTACGATATAGCCGACTTGGAGTATATAGCCGATAATTTCAACGGCATATTAGTTGTTGATGAAGCTTATAGCGACTTTTCGCAGCGCGGCACAATGTTGTCGGCATTGGGCCGACATCGCAATGTGGTAGTGCTGCAAACATTCTCCAAAGCATGGGGTTTGGCCTCGCTGCGCGTGGGCATGGCTTTTGCCGACACGGCCGTTGCCGAGCTGTTTAACCGCGTGAAATATCCGTATAACGTGAACGGGCCAACGCAAAAAGAGATAGCTCGCCGCATTGATGCCGGCGGTGTTGATGCGCAAGTGGCCGATATCATTGCCGAGCGCAAAAAGCTTGAGGGCAAATTGCCCGAATTTGCTTGTGTGACTAAGGTTTTTCCGTCAGATGCAAATTTCATACTTGTTGAGGTCACCGAGGCTGATAAGATATATAATTATTTGCTCGATAACGGAGTGATTGTGCGCAATCGCAGCCGTGTTGTCGGCTGTGCAAATATGCTACGCATCACCGTAGGAACGCAGGCCGAGAATGAGAAAGTGTTGGCTTTGTTGGCAGCGTTTGATGACGGACAGCCGTATGCTGCCCCGACGAGTGAGCGCAGTTGCTCGCTTGCCCGCAACACGAGCGAAACGAGCATAAGCATTGACGTAAACCTTGACGGCGCGGGCGAGTCGGAAATTAGCACCGGCT
>CAYSLD010000019.1:0-3088 GCA_964431795.1 uncultured Bacteroides sp. | reverse complement strand
TATAAGGCGTTGGGCAACAAACGTGGTCTGTCGCGCTACGGATTTGTGTTGCCTATGGACGATTGCCGCGCAATGGTTTTGATTGATTTTGGCGGACGCATTGACTTCAGCTGGGATGTGCATTTCACGCGCGAATATGTTGGCGACACGCCAACCGAAATGTATGAACATTTCTTTAAAAGCCTCTGTGCCGCCATGCATTGCAATTTGCAGATTGAGGCAAAGGGCAACAACAATCATCATTTGATTGAGTCAGTGTTCAAGGCATTTGCACGTGCGCTGAAACAAGCCGTGCATCGCAATGTGTTCAGTTATGAAATACCATCAAGCAAAGGAGTGCTATGATTGCAATTATCGACTATAAAATGGGAAATATACGCTCGGTGACCAATGCCCTGAGCAGGCTTGGCGCAGAGTGGACTTTGACGGCTGATGCCGCCACAATACAGCGTGCCGACCGTGTGCTGTTGCCCGGAGTGGGCAATGCCGGTGAGGCTATTGAAAACTTGCGAGCGCTCAATCTTGATGCGGCGATACGCCGTTTGCGCCACCCTGTGCTGGGCATTTGTGTGGGTATGCAAGTGATGTGTCGCGACACTGAAGAGGGCTCGGCACAGGGCCTGGGCATTTTCGATGCACACGTGCGCCGATTTGATGAGCAACAAGTTGGCAAGGTGCCTCACATGGGTTGGAATGACATTGCCAATCTTGAGAGCAAATTGTTTAAAGGCTTGGCCGGTAACGATTATGTTTATTTTGTGCACTCGTACCGTGCCGGACTTTGTCCCGACACAATAGCCACGTGTAGATATGGCGAAATGTTTAGCGCCGCCCTGAAATATGAAAACTTCTATGGCACACAGTTCCACCCCGAAAAGAGTGGCGACGTGGGCGAACGTATCATTAAAAACTTTTTAGAGCTATGATTGAAATTGTTCCTGCCATTGATATTATTGACGGCAAATGTGTGCGCCTCACGCAAGGCGACTATGCGCAAAAATCTGTCTATGCCGTCACTGCCGAAGACATGGTGCTGCAATATCTTGATAGTGGCTTGCACCGCGTGCACGTGGTTGATCTTGACGGCGCAAAAAGTGCGTCGCCGCGCAATTTGCGCGTGCTTGAGCGCTTGGCACGCATCGACGGTGCACAGATAGAGTGGGGCGGTGGAGTGAAAAGTGACAGCGCTGTGCGCGATGTGCTCAATGCCGGAGCTACGTATGTTGTTATCGGCAGCGTTGCCGTGCAACAGCCTGAAAAGTTCGCTCAATGGTTGGGCGACTATGGTGCCGAGCGCATGATACTTGGTGCTGACGTGCGCAACGGCATGGTTGCCGTGAACGGGTGGCTTGAGCAATCAACAGCCTCTATCGACGATTTGCTGACACAGTTCTCTGCACAGCTGACACAAGTGATATGTACTGATATTTCAAAAGACGGCATGCTGCAAGGCCCGGCCTTTGAGCTGTACGGCCATCTGCAAACGCACTTCCCCGACATACAATTCACAGCCTCGGGCGGCATAAGCAATATTGACGACATTGCGCGCCTGAACGATATGCACGTGGCTCGCGTGATTGTTGGCAAAGCAATCTACGAGCAACGCATCACCTTGCAACAAATCACACAATTTAATGCCTCGCAATCATGTTAGCAAAACGCATCATCCCCTGCCTTGACGTGAAGCATGGTCGCACGGTTAAGGGCATAAATTTTGAGCAACTCAAAGATGTTGGCGACGCTGTGGAGCTCGGCGCTCACTATGCAGCCGCCGGCGCCGATGAACTTGTGTATCTCGACATTAGCGCCTCGCTTGAGGAGCGCGCCACGTTCACTGATTTGGTGCGACGTATTGCCGACCGCATAAACATACCGTTCACCGTTGGTGGCGGCATAGCCTCGGTTGACGATGCCCGTCGCCTGCTCGATGCAGGTGCCGATAAGGTTACCATAAATAGCGCGGCTGTGCGCAATCCACAGATAATTAACGATATAGCCTCGATATATGGCAGCCAATTTGTTGTCGTTGCCATTGACGCTCGCCACACTGACGCTGACGGTCTTTGGCACGTTACCACGCATGGCGGCACTCAGCTGACTGACAAAGAGTTATACTCGTGGGCACAGACAGTTGAGCAACTTGGCGCCGGTGAAATTCTGTTCACATCAATGAACCACGACGGTATGCGCAGCGGCTATCCGTGCGACACCTATGCCCGCTTGGCACAGCAGTTGCACATCCCGGTGATAGCCTCGGGTGGTGCCGGCAGCGCAAAAGATATAGCCGAGGTGCTCACTCTCGGACGTGCCGATGCTGCATTGGCAGCCAGCATATTCCACTATGGTGAGCTAACTATAAATCAACTAAAAAAACAGCTACAAGCAGAAAATATACCTATTAGATTATGACTTTTGACGATTTTAATCTGGAAAAATGTGCAGATGGCTTGCTCCCGGTTATCGTGCAAGATAAAACAACGCTCAAAGTGTTGATGCTCGGTTATATGAACCGCGAAGCTTTCGACCTCACCGTGCAGCGCAAACAAGTGACTTTCTACAGCCGCACGCGCCACACACTTTGGCTGAAGGGCGAGACATCAGGCAACTTCTTGAATGTTAGCAAAATGTATAAGGATTGCGATGGCGACACATTGCTAATAAAGGCTGAGCCTTGCGGCCCCACGTGTCACCGCGGCACCGAGTCGTGCTTTGATTTGCCGGCTGAGGAAGGATTTATACGACGATTGGCTAAGCTTATAGCGCAGCGCCACGAGGAGATGCCCGACAATTCATACACCACTCGCCTATTTGTGAAGGGTGTGAAAAAGATAGCGCAAAAAGTGGCTGAAGAGTCGGCTGAGGCCGTTATTGAGGCTGTAGACGGCAATCGTGACCGTTTTATCTACGAGGCCTCAGACCTTGTTTATCACTTGCTAGTGCTGCTCGAGCAAATGGACTGCGACGTGCACACAATCGAGTCGGAGCTCCTCGCCCGACACTCCTAACCCTTGCGGGCAAGCAACAAGCAAAAAGTAATTAAGTAAAGAGTAAAGAGTAAGAAGGTGCTGACTGGTGCGCTATCTTTGCA
>CAYSLD010000018.1:14502-21396 GCA_964431795.1 uncultured Bacteroides sp. | reverse complement strand
TCAGCGAGGAAGCCATAGCTTTCTTCACCACCACCAACGTAGCGGCCTTTGCCTTCGTTTTCGCGGATAACGTTAGCAATCCATTTGAAACCGGTGTAGCAGTCAAACATTTTCATGCCTTGGTTGTCGGCGATAGCTTTGATAGCTTCGGTAGTAACGATAGTTTTAACAACATATTCGTTGCCGGTGAGCTTACCCATTTCACGATAGCGAGTGATGAGGTAGTTGAGCAAAATCATCACGATTTGGTTACCGTTGAGCAGGATGTATTCGCCGTTGCTGTCACGAGCTACGCAACCAATGCGGTCAGCGTCGGGGTCAGAAGCGAAGATAACGTCAGCGTTGGTTTCTTTAGCTTTTGCGATAGCCATAGCCATAGCAGAGGGCACCTCGGGATTGGGCGAAACAACAGTGGGGAAGTCGCCTGAGGGCACGTCTTGCTCGGGGACATGGATGATGTTTGTGAAGCCGTAGTTTTTGAGTGAATCGGGCACCATCTTCACGCCTGTGCCGTGAATGGGAGTGTAAACGATCTTGAGGTCAGCGTGACGTTTGATAACCTCGGGGTCGAGTGACAAACCTTTGACAGCGCTGAGGAAAGCGTTGTCAACGTCTTCGCCGATGATTTGGATGAGGTCTTTGTTACCTTCAAATTTGATGTCGGCAACGCTGGTGATGCTGTTTACGTTGTCGATGATATTTTTGTCGTGGGGAGCGAGCACTTGAGCGCCGTCAGCCCAGTAAGCTTTATAGCCGTTATATTCTTTGGGGTTGTGTGAAGCTGTGATGTTTACACCGCTTTGGCAACCGAGGTGACGAATGGCGAAAGAGAGTTCGGGAGTGGGGCGGAAGTTTTCGAAGAGATAAACTTTGATGCCGTTAGCAGAGAAGATGTTTGCAACAGTTTCAGCGAAGAAGCGTGAGTTGTTGCGCACGTCGTGGCCAACAACAACACTGATTTGGGGCAGGTCGGCAAAAGCCTCTTTGAGGTAGTTTGCGAGGCCTTGAGTAGCAGCGCCAACAGTGTATTTGTTCATACGGTTTGAGCCTGCGCCCATGATGCCGCGAAGGCCACCGGTACCAAATTCGAGGTCTTTGTAGAACGACTCGATGAGGTCGGTTTTGTCGTCAGCGTTAAGCATACGTTCTACGTCTGCACGAGTTTGCGCATCGTAGTCAGCGCTGAGCCAGCGATTGGCTTTGGCTGTAACTTCTTGCAATAATTCCTTATTTTCCATAAATAGGGTGTTTTATAATTAGATTTTATTGATTTTACCAATAGTATATTGTTCCGACAAAGTTAATAAATTAACTTAATTCAAGCAAGCATAAAAGCCATAAAGATTGCGACAGCCGGAGCCACAAACAAAAGAGAATCAATGCGATCAAGCACGCCGCCGTGTCCGGGAATTATATTTCCGGCATCTTTAACGCCTGCCGAGCGTTTGAGCATTGACTCAAAAAGGTCGCCGAGTGTGGCAAAGGTGCTAACAATTACGGCTAAGATTAAGTTTGCAAGCATCGGAGTTTTTGAAATGTAGGCATATATGAGTGCGGCGATGATGCAAAACAGCATGCCACCCCAAAAGCCTTCCCAGCTCTTTTTGGGCGATAGGCGCTCGCAAAGGCGATGTTTGCCAAGTGTAGAGCCCACGCAGTATGCGCCTGTGTCGTTTATCCAAATAAGTGCGAACATCCACAAAATGTATGCGGCATTGTCGTGCGTGTCGAACATCACAAAGTTGAGCAGAGAGAGCGGTATTGCTATGTAGAGCGCACCGAAAAGCGATGAAGCGAGAGCGTTAAACGGGTCGCCTTCGCTTTTGCGCAGCGACAACACTGTGCGCAGCAATACGTACACACCGAGCATCACAATGAGCGCTAAAAGTATTTCATACGAGCTGGTGCACACCGGCGCAGCAGCCCAAATGGTGAGAGCCGCAGCCATATCGAGAGCGCGGTTGTAAGTGGTAAGTTGCGTGCCGTTGCGTTTGGCTTGTATGTTTTGATATTCGAGAGTTGCGAGGACGGTGAACAATGCAGTTAGCGCATACCACCACCAGCCACCGAGATACAAAGCGCCGATAATCAGAGCAATGTAGACGATGCCCGAGACTGTGCGTGTGATTAATTTTTTCATTATGCAGTAATGTTAGTAGTTATTTGTTCTACAAAGATACATCATTTTTTCTAATTTCGGCCTAGCACCACAACAAATGTTAGCGCACCACAACCTTGCGTGTGAGCCGTGGTGTGCGCACAATGTAGAGGCCGGGGGTGAGGTCGCGGGAGGCATCGTACACCCTACCCTGTGCATCGCAGATGGTGAGCGGTGCAGTGCCGACAATGCGGCGACCGGAAATGGTAATAACGTCAGGAGCTGTCGACACTGACCCCACTCCGTCTTCGAGCAGATATTTCAATCCGGCATACGCATCAATGCATCCGGCACCCCAGCGAGGGTCGGCAATATCGGCAAAGTCGCAGCGCGCAGTGCTCTGCATCACATCAATAACGTTGGCCACGGTCAGCGTTGGGTCGGCTTGCAGCCATAGCGCAATAATTCCGGCCACCAGCGGCGAAGACATAGACGTGCCGCACCACGGTATCCAATTGTACGTGACACCGTCAACGGTGGTTTGGTACGATTCGTCGTAGTCCGTAGGATGATTCTCTGCAAAGGCAGCACTTTCGGCTGAGACAATCATGTTGCCGGGTGCGCAGATGAGCGGCAAATTGCGCCCGTCAACGGTTGAGCCGTAAGCGCTCCAATTTGCCACTGTTGAAGTGCTGAACTCGTAAATCTTATCATCGCCGCCAACAATTGGCACCACGTTGCGAGAGTTGCACGCGCCAACCGACACAACATTGCGGTTGCAGCACAAATTGCTGATTGAGCCGTCGCCGTTTCCGGGCAACATATCCGGGGCAAAACGGCGGAAATATGAGTAAATGCCATCGCTGTAAGCGTCGATATGCTGGCCATCTTTTCCGCGTATGCGCCAACCGGCAGCATAGCGAGCACCGCCGCCTGATGTGGTTTCAGTCGGATTAATTTTAAATCCCAGCGACAAATTAAAGCGGTTGTTGTCTTTGTTCAAGCCCCAAGCCGCCAAGATATAGCTATCAGAGAATGCCAGGTCCCAAACGTCATTATCGCCGTTTTGCAGCGAAATTTCGCCTTCGTCGTCACTTCCGGCAAACCAATCGCTCTCATAGATGTATTGTTTTTCATTGCGGTCATAGACCACAAATTGCATTTCAAAGCTTTGGTTGTCGGCGCTCCAAAAGTCCATATATCCGCTAATGTTTGTGCCGTTCCATGACGAGTATCCGTCAAAATTCGAGCCAAATTGAGTGTCATCGGCTGTAAAGTCATATTTCAAGCAATTGAAACGGGCGCCATAATTGCCGGCAGCAAAACAGATGATAGCATCTTTGCTAAGCAAGTCAATATATCTGTTCACTATGTCAGTGCCGTCGTGCGGGCCGAGATAAGAGCCGACCGATAGATTTATCACCGCCGGTTTGTTTTGCTCTTTTGCGAAGGCAATAATGTCCTCAATGCCACACAGCAAAGCCATGTCGGAGAGAGAACTTGTCGACACTGCCAAAGTTGAGGACGGAGCGGCTCCGTAGTATGGGTTGTTGTCGCGACCGCCGGCCATAATGTTGGTGGTGTGAGTGCCATGAGTTTCGTCGGCATCGTCGGTGCCGGGCAAGTCAGCCACAGTTTGCAAGTCAGAGCCGGGGGCATACACTTCACGCGATGCTATAAACTCGTTGTAAACAGAATACATGGCCAATCTATTGCTAAAAGCTATGTGCGAGGGGTCAAACCCCATGTCACAAATACCGGTAACAACGCCCGCGCCATCGTAGGTAAGCATACTGTTTGCACTGCTATGCACAGCGTTGACATTGGCAAAGTCGCGCGCCACATCGGTGGTCAGTGCCGTGGGCCTGGATATGGCGGCAACGTCAACAAACATCGACCCGTCAATAATGTCGAGCGCACTTTTGGGCACATCAGCGAGCAAATAATCTGAACGACGATAGTATATCACAGCTCCGGCCTCAGTGAGCTCACCAACGGCGCGGTCGTCATTGATTTGAATGATAAGGGGATAGTAAAAATCAGTCAACTCACTTGAGCGCAGATGTGTGCGCTGCTGCGGGGCATCAACATACACGCGCGAAAAATTGTCGAGTTTTCGCGCCGATGCAAGTGCTGCAATCAAAAGAGCTGAAAATATAGTGATAGCTATGCGTTTCATGTGCGTAAGAAGTTACACACAAATTTAGCGTTAAAAAGTGAATATGCAAAAAATTTTTGGTGATAGATGTAATTTTTGCGAATTTTGTGCGTCTAATGAAGTATATGAGCCGAAACGATACAGACAAAGAGCAACTATTTCTTGCGCTGCTGAGGCAATACGATGCCTTGGTGCGCAAAGTATGCTTCATGTATTCGAACCGCGAAAACCCGTTCGAAGACTTGTATCAAGAGACAATGGCAAACTTGTGGCGCGGCTACGACTCGTTCAGAGGCGAGGCAAATATTTCGACGTGGATATATCGCACCACAGTCAACACGTGCATCACATGGATGCGGCGCACCTCGCGCTACGCAGCCAACACCACGCTCGACGAGGCCGCTGCTGTGGTGGCCGGTGACGACACCGAAAAGCAAGCCAACTTGCGCGAGATGTACCAAATAATTTCGTGCCTCGACAAGCTTGAGAAAGCAATAGTGATGATGTGGCTCGACGAGAAAAGCTACGACGAGATAGCCGAAGTGACCGGATTGTCACGCGCCAACGTGGCCACGCGCCTGCACCGCATCAAACAAAAAATAAAAAATCAATCGTCAGCAAATGAATAAGCATTATGGATAACGATTTCGACATACTACAACAGAAATGGAAGGCCGCAAATTGCTCGGCAAACGATGCCGCACATGAAGGCCTGATTGACCAAATACGCTCACATCGCAGCAGCAAACTCACACGTGAAATTGAGCGCACATATCGTGTGCCCATGATTGTGGGTTTGTTTTTACCAATTTTATCCGTAACTTTGGTGCGTGAACTTCATTTCGGCTTGATGTTGTGTCTGTGCTATGGCTTGTTCGGCTGGATTATGGCCGGATTTTCATACTATATGATAAGGATATTGCGCAAATGCGATTTCACACAGATGACAGTGCGCCATGCCGTATATGCCGTGAACAGTATGTTTAAAAGTCACGTTATAATACTGATATTCGGATGGGTGCTGTGCGTGCCGCTGCTCATTTGGCTGTTTGCTGAGTTTGCGCATCAAGATGTGTATGTGCTCTACGGAGCCATAGCCGGATTGGTTATCGGCTTGCCCATCGGCATACGACGCGAAATGAAGATTTACCGCCACTTCAAGGCACTAAAAGACCTTTTTAAAGATTAACCACAATCTAAAATATTACTGTTATGATAAGACTAAACTGCTTTTTTCAAGCAAACAATGCAAGTGCATTTGACGAGGCTTTGGCTGCTGCTAAAGCTCTCACTGCAAAATCGCTCAAACACGAAGGCAATGTTGCCTACGACGTATTCACCAGCGCCACACGTCCCGACGTATTCATGATTTGCGAGACTTGGCAAAACCAAGAAGTGCTCGACAAACACTCTGCCACTGCAGAATTTGCTGAAAACGTGGCTATTATGAACCGTTGCGGCGCGCTCAAACTCGAGTCGTTCAACTTCTAAACACACACGTCTGCATTTCCGGCGCCCCAATGCGGGTGTTGGAAATGCATTTCTTTGTTAATTATGGTTAATTATGGGGGGGGTAAATAAATATTTATAAATCAATGACTTATATTTTAAAATAATATGTATATTTGCAGCCGAAGGGCAAAATAAGATCTGTATTCGTACTTGCTAATAACAAATACCATTACCGCCTTAATTTCAACTTCTTATCTACTACTAACCGGTTGTTGGCATAAGCACAGCAACACAAATATCACGCTAATGCGAAACATTTTTGAATCCGACATGCTTTACACGGAGGAACATTTCAAATGCCCCCGTTACGTTCGTGATGCCGCATTTGGGTTCAAGTACAAAGAACATCCCCAAGGATTTTACTTCACCAGCGAGTCGCTCCGTGCGAACGTAATCGTGTTTTTGCTGCAAGGCACATTGCGTTATGACCGCGGCACAGACGGTATGCACACCATGGAGGCCGGCAATATGTTGTTTTTGCCGGTAAAAAGTATGTGCGATCTTGATTTTTCAGAAAACACATCATTCATCTACGTTGCTTTTGAACGTAGCAATTTTGGTTGCGAGTCTATGCCGCTGCAAGTTGTCAATAAATTGGTAGAACAATTTGACAGCAACAGCACAAATGAGCTGCAAATCAATCGCCCGCTTAAAGCATTTCTTGATTTACTTATCACCTATTTGCGCAATGGGGTGAACTGCGGTTCGTTTCACACGCTGAAAATTGATGAGCTGTTTATACTCATGCGCCACTTTTACAGCAAGGAACAGATTGCAGGATTTTTGGCGCCGATACTGGGTCCGTCGCAAGAATTTCGCACGATGTGTTTGCGATTGCGAGCCGAAACACACAACATCACAGAGATGGTTGACCGGTCGGGCATGAGCAAAACGAAGTTTTATGCCAAGTTTCGCGATGAGTTTGGCGACATAAATCCCAAGAAATGGTTTGACTCGTACATGGAATTTAAGATACTTCACGCTGCATCGCGTGCAGAAGCTACAGTCAAAGACCTCGCCTATAAGTTCGATTTTGAGAGCGAGTCGGCCTTCAGTCAATATTGTCACCGACACTTTGGCCAAACAGCCTCCGAGCTAATCAAAAACCGCCACAAAGGAAAAGAGT
>CAYSLD010000018.1:0-14402 GCA_964431795.1 uncultured Bacteroides sp. | reverse complement strand
CCTTACTCTTTACTTGGCGAGCCCTGCTCGCTTTACTCTTTACTTGGCGCGCAGCGCCTTACTGCTCGGCTCGCTTTATTTGATTTGTTTGAGGACTTTTTGGTTGATTTTGACGGTGTTGTTGCGGCGCAACTGTTCCACCCATTCTTTTTCGAGGGCATTTTGGTAGTCGGTTGTCACTTGACCGCGCACGTCGGCAGCCTCCTCGGGTTGCTCAATGATGCGACCGCGGAATGCGAAGCAGTCGCCCCAACGTTTGTTAGCCTCGGGTTTCGGGCCGTTAAATGCGAGATAGTCAGTGATAGCGTTGTCGCCTTGTGCGGCAATCACACGTTCCACACGGGCATCGCGGCCAAAGGCTTTGCGAATGTCGGCGGTGAAATTATCGGCATTAAAATTAGCAGTGTCAATGCTGTCGCAAAATTCGCGCACACGAGCGCCGATGGTGTCGTTTGTGGCAAACACGATGTATCCTTTAAATTTAGGTTTAGACCATGCGTATTTGTCGCGGTTAGCTTGATAGTAAGCTTCGAGGCCATCTTTGTCTTTGTTGGCACGGTCCCAAACTTTCTCGTTAGAGATGTCGAAGAGCAAAATGCCGTCGCGATATTCTTTCACCAAGTTGCGGTATTCAGGGTTTGTTTCGAGCAAATTGTCGCGTTCGAGCTCGGCAGTAGCGGCGTCCATGCTCACTGAGGCCGCATTGGTGATAGCTTGCAGAGCGTCGTCGGTCGAAGCTGTTTTGGGCAGACGCACATGTGGCATCACATCGTTGAGTGAGCCTTTTTTGCCGTTCACCTCGTAGATGGCGATATTGCTTGCGCTGAGTTTTACGTCGGCAATCGAGTCGTATCCGCCGTTAGCGTTGAGCAAGGTTTCAACTTGTTTGAGGCCGCTATCAAGCACGCGGCTGTTATATTTCTTTTCGAGCACATCCATGCGGGCGCGCACGGGACGTTGGCTGCGCTCATCGTTAGCAATTTGCTTTTCGATGGTGGGACGCAACACCTCAAGTGAGGGAGTGCCGCGGTGAGCCAAGCGTTTGATAATGTGATAGCCGTAGGCAGTGCGTATGGGCTTGGAAATTTCGCCATCGGCAAGGGCAAACGAAGCAGAGTCGAACTCGGCAACCATCATACCGCGGCCATACCAATCAAGCATGCCACCTTTGGCTTTGCTGCCGGGGTCTTCGCTCTCGCGCTTAGCCACGTCGCTAAAGTCAGCGCCGTTTATGACCACATTGTATAGCGAGTCGATTTGCTCTTTTGCGTGAGCAGCCTCGGCCGGGCTTTTGTGCACGGTGAGTTTGAGGATGTGTTGAGCTTGCACTTCGCCGCTCGAAGCACGGCGGTCGTCAATGCGTATGATGTGATATCCGTAGCCTGAATTAATGACGGGTGAAATTTCGCCTTTTGCAGTGTTGTAAGCAGCCTCTTCAAAGTTCCAGGGCAATCGACCGGGAGTGATCCAGCCCATGCTGCCGCCACGGTCTTTTGTGCCGCGGTCAATAGAATAGGTTGCAGCGACATCATTCCAATTAGCTTTGCCTGAAATTATTGCAGTGCGGAGCGAGTCGAGCATAGCTTGAGCTTTGTTGCCGTCTTTTTTATTTTTTGGGGCAGCAATCATGATGTGGCTCACCTTCACCTCTTCAGAGTGGTGGCTGTAAGCGTCGTTTATGAGTTTATTGAGCACGGTGCTGTCGGTCATGTAGGGCGCGGCGAGCTCGTTGCGAAAGTCGTTATACTCTTTGATGAAAGCGGCAGTAGTGTCGCGGCCGGCAGCCTCGGCATCGGCAACTTTGAGTTTGTAGTCAACAAACATTTGCACGTATTCGTCGAGAGTTTGCGGTTGCACTTGCTGTGCATTATTCTTGTTGTAGAGATATTCAAACTCGCTCTGATATACCGGTTTGCCGTTGATAGTCATCAGCACAGGGTCGCTTTTTTTCGCAGTGAGAGCAGCGATAGCAAAAGCGAGCACACCGGCAGATAGAATTATTTTCTTCATTAGATGTATTTCTTTTAAGAGGATATTCACAACATATAACGGCAAACGGGCTCAAATATTGCGCACTACGCACAAAAAAACGGCGACACCGATTGGGTATCGCCGTTCTTTAAAGGGCTATAGAGAGAGAAGAATGAGCTATTTTTTTGCGTCTTTGCAGCATTGGCCTTCAGCTTTTTTGGGGCATTGGCCTTTTTCGGGGCCTTGCGGACCTTGCGGGCCTTTGGGGCCTTCAAATTTGCCGTCATGGCCGGGGCAACCGGGTTGACCCATGCCGGGAGCACCGGGAGCGGGTGCTTCTTGAGCGTTGACAACTGCGTTCTCAAGGAAAGTGACATACTGGTCGGCAGTGAGAATAGATTTCAAGCTTTTGAGCATATCGAGTTTCTCTTGACGTTGAGCGGCGCGAGCCAATGAGTCTGCCTCATGACGAGCAGCACATTCTTTGTCACATTTTTGTTTATCGGCCTCAGCGCGTTGTTTGCCAAGGTTTTCGATGGCAGTGCGTTGAGCGTCGGTGAGGTTAGCACTTTCGAGGGCCTCCATGATGGGGCATTTGGGTTGAGGTGCTTTTTTGCAACATTCTTTCTTTTCGGTTTGTTGGCAGCATTGTTTGCTGTCGGTTTGTTGAGCAAAAGTTGCGGTGCAACTTGCAGCAACAAAGAGAGCGATTGCTAAAACTTTAGTTTTCATCGTCAAAAAACATTGTTAAGTTAAAACTGTTAATTTACTATTTATGTCATTATGACACAGCCACGGGCGCAAGGTTTAAGCGGTCACCCACGTTTTTAGACAATTTAACTACCGCGCACAGCAGCGCCACCAACGACACGTGCAGCACGGCGCAAACAGGTCTGTTATTTTTTAGTTAAAATTTGCGACTAAGCAGAAAAAATATTTGGAGAGAGTCGAATTTTGTATTATATTTGCAGCGAGTTTGTAACACATTCTCAACTCTTTAGCCTGACCTGATAAAATAATCAAGCTATTAACACACATTAAACAATATATCTAATCGCACACAACTTCTAACCGTTAATTTCATTATGAAAACGACACTACTTAAAGGGTTGATGGCAGCGGCACCTGTGCTGTTGGCATTACAGTCGTGCTCAGACGATCCAATCAGCAATCGCTCAGATTTGAGCACCAACGAAATTCAATTTACCGCCTCGGTTGTAAATGCCGAGAAGATTTACAGCCGCAGTGACAAAGACAAGCTACGATACAGCAAAGTATTGGTAAGCCCACTCAACAACGGTTCAAAAGACTTCAACTATTTCATGACAGAAGTTGAAGACCAATACTACAACAATCCGCTAGTCAGAACAATGCCCGATGCTACATCGCGAGGCACTGAGGTAACTAACTCAAACTTTTTAGGCGATGACAATACGCTGACAAAGTATATTTCAGTTTGCTCTTATCTGTATAAAGGCACATCATTTTACGATAATGATGCTACTGACAAAGAGCAATATATCGGAAACTTGAATTTATCGTGCAAAGATGGCACAAGTGACACCAAGCAACTCCAATCAGACGTGCAACACTATTGGCCGAAAGCCGAAAACGAGGAAGAGCGCAAAATGGAGTTTTTTGCCATCTATCCGTCGCCTGACGAATACCAACCCTCCGACTCGGATAAAGATGACAAATTTGCATGGGACTACACTGACGAAGAAGGCCCGAAGATTTCAACAAAAGTTGAAACAGATGTCGAAAACCAAAAAGACTATCTATTTGCCGAAGAATCAGTGTCGATTGGCAGCAATGTGACTCTCAATTTAAAGCACATGATGACCGCCGTTACCGTTGAACTTGCAAGTTCACTGGAGTCAAAATACCATATCGTGTCGGTTGCTTTTTCAAACATAGTGAAAAGTGCCACATACGATCCGAAAACAAACAAATGGAAGCCAAAGTCACGCGGCACCTGTGTTGCCGACTTTGAAGACCCGTTTGAAACCTCTTTGTCGCATGTTGACTATGGAAATACAGTGACTAACATGCGTAAGTTAGGTGAGGAATTTTTCATGATACCTCAAGAGTTTGATAAAAGCAAAAGTGACGAAGACACATGGAAAAATCCGGTACTAACCATCACCGTTTATGATGGAGATCAAAAAGAAGAAAAAGATATCATTGTCAATATGAGCGATGATGATAACATCAAAAATGCACCATGGACAGCCGGACAACGCGTGAACTACGTGGTGAACGACCAAGAAGTTGATGTGACATACGAAATATGGCCCGAGCCAATGTCAAAACAACCCGGCACAAAATACGACTCAGAGACAGGTGTGCTAAATGCCGACTACAATCCCACCAACCCGGTTGACCTGAATAATAATGGTACGTATGATGTTGGCGACAACTATGTGATGTTTTACAGTCACGATGGCAGTCCCGCCGGTGACGGTGATGAATATAAATTCACAGACGAGAATGGCAATCAAAAAAGCATATCCGACTATGGATATATGCGTGTGCACAGCATAAAGTATATTGCCGGGGCGAAAACTCAAGGTTCGGTTGATGTGCCGTTTAAGATTGAAGAAGACAACGACGACTCAGAGACTGAATATGTTGACATGTCAAAAACAACTGCAGCAATCACGATACCTTCAGGCGACTACAACCCATACGGTTGTCAGTATCGCATGAAAGTGTATATGACTGCCAACAACACTCCGGTTGAAGATGAGGAGTCAGACGAAACGAAAATCAAAAGAAACACAACGTTTATTGAAAACACATCAAATTCGTCAACAACCGGACAGTCTAAGGCTACAACATATATAAAATATGTTGATTTGTCGCGCTACAAACCATATCCCGACGACAATGGTAATTTACAACGGTGGACTGATGCCAACGGAAATCCGACCGAGTACGCAGCAAACTGCTACATAGTGAACTATCCCGGATACTATAAAATACCGGTTGTATTGGGCGTTGGCGGTGACTACAACAACGCAGCCGATTTAGATGCTATCAATCTTGGCACTTCAGGTGATGAAGATCCGCTAGGCATTTGCGTGGACTATCAAGACGATAATCTTTCGGGAACTGTGAATGGATACAATCGCAATTGCACCGGATGGATACAATACTATAACGGAAAAGGATACACTATTGGTTATGACAATTTCTACCCGGCAGCTGATGGCGGCACAAGCAAAACCGACACATACATTCTGTGGCAAGATGAACCAGGCGTTATTGAAGTGGAATCATCAACCGAAAAAGTTATACCGACAAGCAAAGGTGACCGATATTACATCAACTTTACAGTTAAAAGCGGTAGTATCAAACCTTGCAACGCTGTGATTTGTGTGAAAAATACGGATGGCGACATACTGTGGAGTTACCACATTTGGGTGACACCCTACAATCCGTATAAGAACGCAGACGACACGTTCATAGCAGCTACAAATCCGCAGATGGATACGTACTACCCAACAGCTAAGTCAACGGTCACATCAATATCAACCTACGATGCTTACGACAAGGCATCAATGGCTCAAGCTAAGTTTTTGAGCTATCCTATAGGTTTCATACAGGACGGTGTGAAACGTTATCCTGAGCGTAGCACAAAAATAAAACTTGTGCAAGAAGAATCGGGCATGATAGCCACTCAGCGTGTGTGGTTGGTGCACAGAGAGCACAAAATCAGAAATATGTCGTGCGTGTACTACCAATGGGGACGTAAAGACCCGTTCCCGGGAGCAAACATCACAGAGAGTAACCACATGAACATCGACGGTTCGTACACTCAAACAATCACAGCGCGCCCCATCTACGGCTCTCAAATACAGAAAGTTCGTGGTGAATATACGAAAGATGATGTAGTTCAATACACCTCTGCTTACACAATCGGCTATGGCATAAAACACCCGAACACGTTTGTTTACGGACACCGATTCCCAACCAATAAATCATATTGGGACTTGTGGGGTAACCACTATAACGATAAATCGAATTCAGACACTCAATATTTCGTATATCCAAAAGAAGGTGGCACAACATCGAAAAAGACCATTTACGACCCCTGCCCGATTGGATTTAAAGTGCCTCCAATTTACGCATTTCCCGCCATCACAGGCAACGGCAAGAATTTCAGTTCAACATATTCACCTCTTATCGAGGCGCAAAACTCTGAGAGCAAGATATATGCAAAAATTGCCAACACACCGTATAAATCGCACGAAGATTTTAACGGAAACGGATATTTCGAGTTCTACACCAACCGCATGACCGATGTTGACACAGATGGTAACGGTACAAAGCCAAGCGGAAAAACGTTTAAGATATACCCAATGGGCGGCATGTCAGTGACCGATGGCAGCTTTAACAATCAAGGCAAACAAGGGTGTTATTGGTCAGCCACACGTTGGTGCTCATACGCAGGTAATAACGTGTTCAACCAGCGTATGTATTGGTTCCAAGCCGGATATAGCGGATATGGCTCAACCTTCGGTGCTGCTATGGCTAACACTGAAAGTTTCGGCTACCCGGTGCTGCCTATGTGGGGCAACTAAAAATATAAACCAGGCTAGAAGTTGATAATCGTCCCGACCGGGCCACGCGCCCTGCCGGGACGATATTTTTAATGCATGCGCGCAAAAAAGGGTAAGCGGATGGTCACCATCGGCTTACCCAATTGCAAGTACATAGGTCAGTAATGCTCTTACTAATAGCTAATTTAATGCTAAAATTAAATTACGCTAAATTATCATCACGATTTTGTGTGCCGACTTTGGACACCGTCAACTTAAGGTAAGTAAGGTCATTTCGTTAAAAAGGGCGTCGGGCGAGAGAGAGGCCCGCCCGGCGTCCTCGGCGAGTCAAGGTTATTACCAAACTATGGTGTTTGTGTTTATTTGCCATAACTATTTAGGTTGAACATTCTGCATGTCGTCATCCGGATAGACCGTTGAGACTGTTGCATATATGTTTATTGGGCTAAAGCCCAAGTTTTCCACATTTTGCTCGGCGAGCGTGAAATTAATAACATATTTTTTGCCCGCTTCCATATCAAAGCCGGAAAGATCTACCTCGACTTTGGCATAATCATCACCATCTGAATAAATCACGGTGCCATATTTGCTGTAATCGGGATAGGTTTTACCAGTGCTACCGGTTTGATCTTCAGTGCTGGTATTTTCATTGCTACCGGAGCCCAAGCCGCTATCAATACCATTGTTTGTTGAGGTGTCAGTTGAAGTTGAGCCGCCGGTATCGGTTGACTCATTGTATTGGCCAACGAGAAGGTCATGGCGATCTTTAGCATCGGTGATTGTTGCCGACTTTGCAGCGAAAGCAGCGGGGTCAATCAAATTATACAACTTGAAATAGAGCACTGCCTTAGAGCTTTTCACACTTTGCGGCAACACCAAAGCGGTGTAAGTGCTGTCTAAAGCAGTTTCGCCGGAGAAATCATCAGTCATAGCCGGACAAACAGCAACCGGATAGTCAGTCTTGGCATTTTGTACGGTCAAAGATGTATAATCGCCGGTATTGTCAAGTTCAAGCGTTGCGGCACTTGAGTTCCAATCTACTTTGTAGCTGCCGGAATTTATGAGAGAAGTGCCATTAAAGAGTTCTATTTTTTGGGCCTCAATAGCCACTGATTTCGTTTGGTTTGTGAAAGTCACACAAACCTGCGAGAGCAAATGTTTGAACGCTAAAGAGACTGTCCCACTGTTGGGAGAGACCTCGCCATAGGAAGCGAAGAGTAAATCATCTTGATTGAATGGGTCAGTGATTTTGACGTTCCTAAGCTCGACCGTAGAGGTTTCTAAGGCACCATCTTTATATACACTGGCGCCGTCAGGAATGCCGTGAAAAGCGTAAAATTTCAATGTAGAGGCATTAGAGTGCGGCCAGTAAAGAGTGCCATTTGTAAAATACCATTTACAATCAATGGCATCCCATTCAACAGGCTGTTTACTAAAATATGCACTATATTGAAACTTACCAGAGTAGCTAACGCTACAGCTATAGCTCCACAAATAAAATGGCATGTGGTTATTAACGGTGCTGCTATGCAACTCCGTTGCACGCGAGACAGAATTTGTGACCACGTCCACACGAATTTCATTATTTTCGGTGTCAGCTGATGACGTCAACACATCATCGTTTGAGCAAGCCGCCAAAGTTGGCAGCAAAGCGAAATAATATATAATCGGTTTCATAAACTTCTATTTTTTATATGCAGTGTGACTTATATCTATTCTTGCTACTCAATTTCAAATGATTGCGTGCTACCGTCATTCCAATCGGCAGTAGAAGCCTCGATATCAATAGGCACAAACACATCTTCGCCTGTGCTATCCTTGGCAGAGCTACCTGTGCCGCCGAAATTTAGCGTGTAGTTATATCGATAGCCCGGTTGCCAATCGCCATCAGGCAGCGGTATATATAAGTCGGCAGCCTCTTCGCTATTAGAGCCGCTGGAAAATATAGCTTGTGAGCCATCAATATATTTAATTAAGCAATTAACTTTAAGGTAAACACCTGACCAATTTTTTGAAGTAGTGCCACTACCCTTGTCATGATGTTGCGGTATTACCAATAGAACAGATTTTGCATCAGCATATTCCTGTTCACCTTTACCGGTTAATTTACAGTAAAGACTTTTATAAGTATCAACAACTGATGCATCACCGCTTACGTCCCAATAACAGCCGTCGCTACCAATAGACGAGTCATCATTGGTGTTGGCAGACCGTATGTATAGGTCTCCCTTACCTTTTATACCACAAATAGAAAATTTTTTTACGTCAACAAAGAGATTGTCACTCTTGTTGACAATCTTAACAGTGATAGCCGAGAGCGCATGGCGGAAGTAAAGAGATACCGGACTGCCATCTTTATGACCATCTTTTGTTTGATTTAATGTCACGGCATAGAGCAACTCTTGCAATTGCGTGATATCTTCATTACTATTCTTTAAAAGTTGAAAGTTTTCAACTTTTAAAGCTTTTTCTCCCTTAAAAGCACAGTCGTCATTATCAGGAGCTGTTGTTACGCAATTATCTAGAGGTTGGTATGGCTCCCAACGAAGGGCATAAAAATCAAGAGGTTCATCCGGCCAAAGATATTTGGGGCCGACTTTCCAGGCTGTATAAGTATAATCTTTATGGTATGGATTTTGTTCATTGTTCACAATGTTCACAAATTGCCAATCGGGCACATGATCTGAAATTTCATGATATTCATACGTAGGAATCCATGTGGTTTTATCCTCTTCCACATAGGTATTATTTATGTCTTTAACCGGTGCATTGTAAATGTATGGCACATACGTCGATGAGCCGTCGTTTGCTATTCTCTCACTTTGCGTATAAGCGCTCACATAAAACGAATCAGCCAGAAAAGTTGAACTATATATTTGCTCGGCGCGCGAAATCATACCGGTTGTTACGCCCAACTTGATCTCATCGCTGCCTGATGATTGTATTACTTCGTCTTCGGAGCAAGCTGCAACAGAAAGAGCCAAACCAAAGAGTATAAAATATTTTGTTTTCATAACACACTAAGTTATTACGTATTAGCTTATTAATATCTATAAGGAGAAGTCTTCATCGGCCGGGATATAATCGTCAAGAGCCACTTCACTAACAGTGATGTAGAGATTTTTTATCTCCTTGCCATAGTCGTCGTAGACGGGAGTGTTGTTGTCAGATGGCTCAAAATCAAAATTCAAGTTGTAGCAATATGACTTGCCGGCTTGCCAATCCACATTTTTTAATGGGATGTAGATATCTTTATACAATGCATCGACATCATCATCAACATTAAGATGAGCATCAGCTGATGTTATGACATCATCTTTACATTTATCGAATATTTTGCTAAAATCTGTGACGCTTTCGCCATAAATTATCACGCCATAGGGACCATATTTATCCGTAGTGCCATTTATTGTTGCATTCACACCGGTCAAAACTGCGGCTGTGATTAAATTTAGTTTAAGATTTCCGGTAAAATTTGTGTCTGAAGCTATAGCGTTATTAAAAGTTTTGTAGGCACTACTTAACCCGCAAATGAAACAGCGCACCTTCAGATACATAGAAGAGCCGTAGGTGTCGGTTGTTTCAGCAGACGTTTGCGGAATGAGTAAAGCCGGATAATCAGCTTTTTGCGATAGATTCTCTGAATAATCAGCCAACAAGATAGCGCGATCGTTGTTGAAAGTTAGCTCTTTTGATGAGGCATCAGCAGCCAAAGTCCAATTGCAGTCAAAATTACCGTCACTGTTTTTAGTGATTGATACGTTTCCTTTATCTTTAAAGCCACAAAGTGTGACACCATTATGGGCAATACCAACAAATAAGTTGGAATTTGTGGTTTTAGCTTCAACTTGCACTTTTGACATGGCATGATGAAAATTGAGACTTACCACACCGTCATTATCTGATTTACTAGCGTTTTCAGCGGCAGCATACAGCAATTCATCCTGCAAATTAATGGCCAATTTATCTGTGCCGTTAACGTCATCATCAGCAATAGTTCGCACATTGTTTATGACAAATTGAGGATTGCCGGTGCTATTTGTAAACTCAGGGGTTTCAGAATATAGCTTAGTATTATCAGGTTTTTCAGCTGTGGGATAGAAGTGCACAGCATAAAAGTTGAGCTTGTTGCTGTCGTCAGAAGGCCAATAGCGTTTGCCTTCGGCAAACGAGTAGGTATTGTCGGTCTCTGAATAAGTAATCTCCTCGCCTGAGAAATAAACGTCGGCCGGATTATCTGATTTCACAGCCCAAAGTTTGAACCCGGAATTAAGATTACCGGTGTGAGCAGAGCGCGATGTCACCTTGGCGAAGTTTCCGGTGGTGACGGCAAGGTGTATCTCATCGGTGGATGAGGGTGGCACGTTGACGATCTCGTCGTTCGAGCATGAGGCGAGCGCAATCAACGAGACTATGAAGAGTGTTCGTTTCATATTGTGATGTTTTTTTGTTTGCATAATTTATTTTAGCTACTCTTGATATGTTAATTGGCTTCTTCGTATTTAAATTCTTTGTCTATTTCGGATGTTGTATCCCAATCAGTGACTGATTCTTCTATCTTGATGGGAACGAGAGCCGAGCCGCCGTCACCGCCAAACACCAAGCGATAGGTATATTGGTTGCCCGGCACCCATTTGGTTGCGGGGACTGAAATATCGAGGTTGGCAAATCCGTCGTCGGTGTAGGTGCCATCGTCTTGTTTGGTGCCGGCTGTGCCGCAAAGCAATGAGCCGCAGGCGTTGCTGAAATCAATTTTTCCGTCAGCGTCTTTGCCTTTCAAAATGTTGTGAATGGCAGCTGCTTTTTCGGCATCGGATGTTGAAGCGTCGTCAATTTTATCGACTTCGGCTTTAAATTTTGTCATGTCATTGATGTTGTAGATGCGGCAACGCAGGGTGACGACCAAATCGCCATCGTTATCAAACGATTGTGGCAGCAACATGAATATTTGACTTTTGGCGTTGTAATATATTTGGGTATTTGTTGGCCGCGTTACTGCACCGGCTAGCGGACGTGCACACTCGTAGCTGTCATTGTCCATAGTTATGGCTGTAGAACCTTCTTCACCGCCCTCAACATCTTCATCGTCCTCGGCTATGATTTCATCAACATCCTCACCTTCATCGTCGCCTTCATCGTCAGACGTGCCGTTGGGGCGATTTACGAACAACGAATAGCTTTGTGTGCCGGCAATAGGCATCCATTTACATGTGGTTGAATTATACTCTTGCGAGGTATCTGTATTTTGAGTATAAGTTGAGCCATTGATGTAGAAGTTGCCGGTATTTTTGATGTTGTTGATTGTGATGTTTTGCACTTCAACATAGAGATTGTCGGAGATATTTTTAATCTCGAAATTTATGGCTGAGAGCGCGTGGCGGAAGTTGAGCGTGACAATTCCTGTTGTGCCTTTTGAGACTCCGGTTCTCACAGCATAGAGCATATCGCCCTGTTGGTCAATACGATTAGCAATTGAGACTTCGCCAAACTCTAGCGAAAAGTAGTAAGATCCCCACTTAAAGCCGAATTTTTCATTTTTTGAGCCATAACTGCCATATTTCATTATAACATCTTCAATATCCGTGCCTTTGCACTGATGTACTGCATAGAAATTGAGCTTATCTTCGGGCCACACATATTTTTTGTTGTTGGTGAAAATCCACTTGCCACCTTCATAGTGCAGCGTTTCTTTTATGATGTATGGAGGATAACCATAAGCAGCGCTAGCACCACCGGCGTTACTGTATGCTGAAATATAGAATTGTGCATCGTCTTCGTCCTGGAGGTCTCCGGCGGATGTATGAAATTCAGCTGCACGCGAGAGTGAGTTGGTGACAACGTCAAATTTTATCTCATCGCTGCCCGAGGTCTGCACAACATCGTCGTTGGCGCAAGCTGTGAGGGCTAGCGCCAAAGCTGTGAGTATGTAATGTTTCTTTTTCATAAAAAAGGAGTTTTTTTTCGTAAGTCAAGAGTAAAAAGTAAGAACGTGTTGACGGTGTGTAGGGGCGCAATCTATTGCGCCCGCATCGGCACGGTTACATGTATTGTTATGGAATATGTCGAATTTCTTTTCGACGTGTGAGTCGGATGTCGTGTATGCCATCCGGGTGCGGGCGCAAAAGTTTGCGCCCCTACTCTTGGGTGATTTCAACATCTGATGAGCCGCCGTTGCCCCATTGGTCAATTGATTTGACGGCAACGCTAATGTTCATCAACACGGAGTTGCCGTCCTCGTCGTATACAGGAGTTGAAGCGCCCGACTCGGTGTCGAATGTTATGTTATATACATACGATTTGCCTGGCTTCCATGTTATCTCAGGCAGAGGTATATATAAATCTTTAAATGAATCGCTAATAGAATTTGCATAATCAGCAGCCGTAAACGTTCTTTTATTTCCGAAAATCATCATGCCATAGGGACCATAATATACATAAGCTTCATTTTCTTTAAAGGACATTCCATATAGTAATGGTTTGAACATATAATAAGACAGTCCGGTTTTAGACGAGGATGAATAATCCGTTGTTGTCCATTCATAAGTTCTAGTGCTAACTCCAGTTTCTTTATCTGTAGTAGTAGCAGTTGACGAGGGTCTACTACATCCTTTTTCTACAAGATACTTATTAAAACCGGTTAAATCTCCAATATAAGCAACAAAGCATTTTACTTTCAAGAACAATCCGGTTGGCTTTCCATCTACGAATTTTCCTTCACCAACGTGTTGAGGAATCAGCAACATCGGACGATTTTCCAAAGAAGATAAAGAATTAACCATATATCTGCCATCTGTAAATTTTTTCGTCTTATTATTTATCAAAATATTATATGGTTGCCCCGTATCATTGTTTGGAATTCTATCTTTATTTGAAGCGCCAGATAGGACAACAGCATACGTGCAATATTCTTCTTTAGCATCATCGTCAATCACCCATTTGCAGTTGTCATAATTACCTGTACCATCGCCGCTTGACACTACATTGCCTTCGGTAGTAACATCATCGCTAACGTGGCCAAAGCTGAAGGTAGCTTTGTTTTTAAAGCCACAGAGTTGGATGCCACCGAAAGGAATCTCCATGACCAGATTTGGCGATTCGACTGTCATGTTTAAACTCACTCTTGACAGAGCATGATGGAATTGTAAATTTAGCACACCATCATCGGGTTTAGCTACATTTTTTTTTGCGTTATAGAGCATATCTTCCTGAAATATAATAGGGAATGATTGGCTACTTGCTGTACTAGAATCTATGTAATATTGATTTATCACATTTTGATAGTCATCAAGATTTTCAGATAAAAATTGCGTTGCATCTTTAGCAAGATAATCAGTATTATATAGATGTGCATACTCTTCAATTGTCATGTTTCTATCAGCTAAATAAGCTTCGCGCAAGGCTTCGTTGTTATATAAATATAACGCGCACCACAGTTCAAAGTGTGGGCACTTGAAATTGCTGTCGTCCCTTTGAGAATCAGTGTAATTGCTCAGATTCGTCACAGTTACACCCATTTCTCCAGAATTCTTTTTAAATTCAGGGTCATCACTCATCACACCTGAATAGACATAATCGCCTTCACTATGCTCTATATGCAATGCATAAAAGTCTAGATTTTTGCCATCAGCGGGCCAATAGCGCGTATAACCGTCTATAAACGAAAAAGAGTTTAAACCGGTATCGCGCACTAAAATTTCATCATCGAAATAAATGTCATCGGTGCCTGTTTTTTCAGCATATAGATTGAAACAACGAACACGATTGCCGCTGGTTAGACTGCTATCATGTGCTTTGCGAGAGGTAACCAACGCGGAGTTGTCGGTAGTGGCAGAAAAACGCATTTCGTTTGAAGCAGAGCTTGACTGG
>CAYSLD010000017.1:0-22821 GCA_964431795.1 uncultured Bacteroides sp. | reverse complement strand
ACCACACACCTCAATCTCACCGTGCTGGCTCGCGAAGATGTGAACTATCTGACATTGCTCAAAGATTTGCGCACCATCAATCCCACAAAATCAATTACGTTGGCCACGCAGCTGACCATATAATAAAATTACTGCATAACTTCCCCCTCCCCTGCACAGATGAACATTGAAAGCCTTATCTCTGACTTAGCCTTTATACTTCTTTTAGGGGCTTTTGTCACTGTCTTTTTTAAGTGGATAAAGCAACCGGTAGTGCTAGGCTATATAGTAGCCGGATTTCTTGCCAGCCCACACTTCACATATTTGCCGTCGGTGACCACAGAAGAAAATATTGACTTTTGGGCACAGATTGGTATTGTGGTGCTGTTGTTTTCACTGGGATTGGAATTTAGCTTTAAGAAGTTGGTAAACACCGGAGCGTCGGCCGTTGTGACAGCGCTCATCATAGTCGCTGGCATGATGGGTGTAGGCTTTTGCATAGGCCACTTTATGGGCTTCACGGCAATAAACAGTTTGTTTCTTGGCGGCATGTTGTCAATGTCGTCAACAACAATCATCATCAAAGCCTTCACCGACTTGGGGCTACGGCAAAAGAAATTTGCATCGTTGGTGCTTGCCGTGCTCATAGTTGAAGATTTGTTTGCTGTGTTGATGATGGTGATACTGTCGTCGATAGCCACAAGTAATGGCGTGGCCGGCGGCGAATTGCTGAAAAGCATAGCCAAATTGATATTCTTCCTTGTGATGTGGTTTTTGGTTGGCGTGTTTATATTGCCGTCAATGTTTAAACTATGCCGCAAACACCTCAATAGTGAGACATTGCTGATAGTGTCGATGGGCTTGTGCTTGGGCATGGCAGTATTTTCGGTAGCCTGCGGATTTTCGATGGCACTTGGTGCATTTGTGATGGGCTCAATACTCGCCGGCACCAACTATGCAGAGCGCATAGAGCACGTAGTCACACCGGTAAAAGACTTGTTTGGTGCAGTGTTTTTCATTTCGGTGGGCATGATGGTGCAACCGTCAATAGTAGGTGAATATTGGCCAATGATATTATTATTGTCGTGTGCGGTGATACTTGGCATGATAATTTTTGGCACATTTGGCATGTTGGTCACCGGCCAATCACTGCGCGTGGCCATACAATCAGGTTTTTCACTCACGCAAATCGGTGAATTTGCATTTATCATAGCCACGTTGGGCATGAGCCTGGGTGTGCTTGAGGCAAATATCTATCCGATAGTAGTAGCAGTGTCAGTGCTCACCACGTTCACCACCCCCTATTTCATAAAGATGTCAACACCGTTTTATGAAATGGTTGAGCGACATTTGCCAAAGCGACTACAATTTTTGATAGACCGCTATCAAACAGACGCATCGCGCGAGCAAGCACAAGACAATATATGGCAAAAAGCCATGCAACGCTATGGATGGCGCACGCTCATATACTCTATCATACTTGTAGCGCTATCAATGATATCAGAGCTATACTTTCACCCGTGGCTCAACGAGATTGTGCCCGATTGGAGTAACTTGCTCACGCTCGTAGCCACACTTGCCGGAATGTCACCATTTCTCGTTGCTTTGGTCATGCCGTTTATGCGCGTCATCACAGTAACACGTTCAAAGAAGCACCCCACCATAAATATCGCAGTGATAGTGATATCAATCATCAGCTTTATCATTGCGCTATACTTCATGATTAACGTCATAACCCATGCCTATTCAATGACCTGGGGCTTGTCGATAGCAATAGCAGTGTTGTTGCTCGTGGCATTTGTGTTCTCAAGCCACGTGCGCAAACGTCTCACAACAATTGAGAGCATGTTTCTCAACAACCTCAACGAGCGCGATTTGCATCGCTCGGGCAAGAACAACAATCTTGTCAATGACCTTCACTTAGCACATATGCACGTTGGCTCGGGCTGCGAATTTATTGGCGAACGGCTGAAAAATGCGAATGTGCGTTCAAAATATGGAGTGAACATAGTGAGCATACACCGCGGACAGCTCGACATACCGGTGCCCGGCGGTAACAACCGCATTTTTCCGGGCGACGTGATAGGTGTGGTTGGCACAGACGAGCAAATTGAAGCTATGTTGCCTATAGTTGAAAAAGAGCGCGAACCGAGCGCAGACGATAATAATGCCAACACAAAACTCACGGCCATAATGCTGAGCAAGACCTCGCCGCTCATCGGCAAGACACCGCGCAACTCCGGCCTGCGCGACACCCACAAAGCTTTGCTTTTGGCAGTGCAGCGCAATGACCAATACATAGACCAATCGCCCGACTTGGAATTTGAGGAAGGAGATATGCTTTGGCTGGTGGGCGACGAAAAACGTCTTGACAAACTGCGCTAGAAATACAAAGTTTTTTTGTAATTTTGTCACCAATATGCGAAAACTAATAATTCTTACAATATTTGCCATCGTTGCTTCGTCGCTACACGCAAAAAAGCAACGCGTCATAGAGCCCTCAACAGCATGGACAGTGCTCTCTCCGCTTGGATTGCACGAGCAGTCTACAATCGACACACTGATGTGCAACTACTCGCGCCAATCAGTGCCGTCAGAGGTGAGCGATGCATGGGCTTGCACAGGCAATCTCGGTGCCGAGGGCACAAACGAAATTTGGCTTGACCACACACCGCAAAGCGACTTTTTCTTTCGCGATGCGCTCTCAGCATGGTTGCCGTCACTGTCAAATATGAAGTTTTACAACACTCGCATACCAATGACATTGCTGTCATACAACACCTCGGGCGGCAAAGAAAATGCACAAGACCGTTTGCGCGGCACATTCTCAGGCAACATAAACAAGCGTGCACAAATCGGTGCCCTGCTCGACTACTTGTACTCAAAAGGTTCATACGCCAACCAAGCGACAAAAGACTTGATTTGGGGCTTTAACGGCTCGTACATCGGCGAGCGTTTTGAGTTTCAAGGATTTTATAATCACTACAACATGCTCAACAAAGAGAACGGCGGCATCACCAACGACCTCTATATCACCGACCCGGCACAATTGCAAGGCGGTGTGTCGAGCATAAACGCTAAATCAATACCCACAAATTTGTCGTATGCACACTCACGCGTGGTTGGCGGCGAGCTTTATCTGAACAGCCGCTACAAAGTGGGATATTGGCACGAAGATCAAGTGAACGATACAACAGTTAAACGCACATACATACCGGTATCGTCGTTTATCTGGACTTTGCACTTGCAACATGGACGCCACTCGTTTATCGACACAAACAGCAGCGAAATAAGCAAATTTTTCGACAACACGTATTTCAACTCGTCGTCTGACTACGACAAGACCACATACTACGCACTCACAAACACCTTTGGTATCTCACTGCTCGAAGGCTTTCACAAATATGCCAAATTTGGCTTTGCCGCCTATATCACACACCAATTGCGTCGCTACACACAAATGCCGCTCGACGATATAGACCTCGACACCGAGTCAGGTTTGAGCGAACTGCCCGCAGGCTTTGACGCGATTGCCGACCGCACCACACAAAACCTTGCATGGGTGGGAGGTCAGCTCACCAAGCAACGCGGCTCGTTGCTCACATACGAGGTGACCGGTCAACTCGGATTTGTTGGTCCGGCAGCCGGTGATGTGCGTGTTGACGGCAATGTAACATCACGTTTCCGCTTGCTCGGCGACACTGTTGCCATCAATGCCTATGCAAAATTCAACAACGAACATGCACCGCTGCTAATGAACGAATATCGTTCAAATCACTTCATTTGGAAGAACGATTTCGGCAAAGAGCGCACATTTAAAGTTGGTGGCCGACTAATCATACCGCACACCGGCACAGGCATAAACGTAGGCGTTGAAAACATACAAAACCACATATACTTTGGCAGCGACTACACACCGGTGCAACATTCAGGTAGTGTGCAAGTATTCTCGGCACAGTTAGAGCAAAACTTTCACGTGCGCGCCCTTCATTGGGACAACCGTGTGACTTACCAAACTTCAGGCAACGAGGCGGTAATACCACTGCCCAAGTTGGCTGTATATTCAAATTTGTACTTGCTGTTTCACATAGCAACACTTCAAATGCAATTTGGCGTAGATTGTGACTATTACACAAAATACTACGCTCCGCTCTATCAACCGGCAACCATGTCGTTTGCAAACCAACAAGAAATAAAAGTTGGCAACTACCCGTTCGTTAATGTTTACGCAAATATGAAGCTCAAAAAAGCGCGCTTCTTTGTGATGTTCTCACACGTAAACCAAGGGCTCACCGGCGAAAATTATTTCTCGCTTCCGCACTACCCGCTCAATCCGCGACGCTTCCAAATGGGTGTTTCAATTGACTTTGCAAACTAAACAAAGCACTGCGCTATGAAAAATCACGTGCGCCAACACATATCGCTGCGCAAGCCACACATGGCAACTTTGGTGATTGCCGCCATTGTTGTCATCGGAGCTATGTTTTTAGCGCAACGATGCAGCCACAATCGGCAACTGCCGTTTGGCGACAACACACCACAAAAATCGGGTGGCGACACGCTTGACGTGGCAATAGAAATTTCACCTATAGCCTACTCACTTGCCGACGACACAGTCAGCGGTCTTGATTACGACATACTTCGTGACCTATCACGTTTGCACAATCGTCCGGTGAAATTTCATCCGTTTGCGCCGCTCAGCTATGCCATCAGCGGGCTTGAAAGCGGGGCTTTTGACGTGGTTGTATCGTCATTGCCGTCAACATCACAGCTTAAACAATCGCTAAAACTTACTGACCGCATCTATCTTGACCGTGAGGTGCTTGTGCAGCGTAAAGACAGCCGCAAATTTATCTCTACGCCCGATGCCTTGGGCGGCGATTCGGTGTGGATAGCATCAGGCTCTCCGTTCCGCGAACGTCTGCGCAATCTCTCGGCAGAAATCGGCGACACTATCTACATTTGTCAAGATTTGCAATACACAGCCGAGCACTTGGTGATGCTCATTGCCAACGGCGACATTGAGCGCGCCGTTATCAACGAAGGCATAGCCCGACAGATGGCAAAAAACTATCCCAATATCGACATCTCCACTCCGGTGAGCTTCACACAATTTCAAGTGTGGGCACTTCGCGGCGACAACACCGCTCTGTGCGACACACTCAATGCGTGGATGCGTGACTATCGCCAAACTCCGCGATATCAACAACTCACCGAAAAATACCTGCACCAATAAATTTAGAACAAAAGCATCAGGCCGGCAGATAGCTCTTTATATTGCGGGCCGTAGCCGTTTTCAATCACATTTTTCGGGGTATATTTCACGTAAAGGCCTATTTGATCGTAATTGACTTTTGCCACGTAGCTGAGGCGGAACACACGTTTGTTGATGCCGCTCCAACTTTCCGAATAATTCACGCCGTCAAGTTTGTAGCTTGATGTGATTGATGCGTGTGTGCAAAAATTACCCCAAACACCGGCGCCCAAGCCCCATTTAGTGCCGTGGATGTTGTATTTGACGTTGAACGGCACGAGGAGGTCGAATTGGTAAATGCGTGACGACCTATTTTCTGCGTTATCAGGATAAGTGGTGCAAGTCACCGACTCTCTGTCGTCAGCGCGGGTGAAACCAAGGTTGCCCTTGAGGTAGTCATTGCGGAGATTTATACCAAAGCCAAGTTGAAAGCTCCAGCCATAACGCCACGGGGTGTATTTCACGGCAAGGATATCAGCAAAAATAAATTCGCAGCCAACAGAGCGATGTCCATCCATCACCTCGGGTGTGGCAGCTGTCCATGTGGCGCCAAAGCCAAGGCCGTCGCAAACCACATCCCAATGACTGGTTTTATTTGATTTGTACTCGCTGTTGCTCATCACTTTGTTACGATTGCCGATGAACGGAATTTTAAGGCCAAAGTCATTGCCGCCGCGCTCTTCGGTCACTATCGTAGCATTTTCGCTATATTTGTTTTTGTAAGAGTAGACCAAAGTTGAGTCGTTCACATCGCGCACTTTCACTGTGATGCTATTAGGAGTTTCTTTGATTGTCACAGTGCCGGGGGTGAGAATTGTTGTAACGCTGTCAGCACGTTCTACTTTAGTTTGTGCATTTGCTGCAAATGTTGATGCTGCAATGATAGCAGCGAGAATATATTGTTTCATTGTACGTGATGTTTATTTGTTGTTCATTATTGCGTGTTTGATTTCTTGTAGGGTGGCGTCGCCTTCCATGTAAATGAGGGCGCCTTTGCCGTTATTTTCGTAGAAGAAAATGTAGCGTTTGCGGGTTTTGCCTTTAGCCGGAGGTAGCTGATAGATGCCGTAAGCAAGTTTGCCGCCGCGCATTGACACCTCTTTGCGTTTGGCATTGAGGCCGTCTTTGAGCACTTGCGTGCGTATGAACTCGGTAGCTTCGGCATCGTTGACGGTGATTGCGCGATATAGGTTTATATCTTCGCCCAAGATGTTTGAGCCGCTCACTGTAGCTACTTCGGCAAAATCCTTTTTGCTGTATCGGCCGTCGAAGGCTTTGCTGATGTTGAGACCTTGCTGGCAAAGTGCGGTCAGCGACATCAACGGCAGCATAAACAGTATTAAAATTAGCCGTTTCATATTGAGAGTATTATTCGTTTTCATATTGTTGCATCACTTGTGAGAGGTCAGACAGTTGGTCGTCGAATGATTGCTGAGAGAGCTGCATTTGCTCGGCAAGCTCGCTCACTTGAGCGTCAATCATGTGATTGAGCACAGCGGTGTCGTTGGTGTATTTGCCGCCGACGTAAGCATAGCCTTCGTTTTGCACCGGGGTGTAGAACTGTTTGATGCCAACGGCAGCAATCACACCTATCACAGCAGCTGCGGCGGCCCACTTCAACGGAGCCACAAAGTGCGTGGGCTTGAGGCGAGAGTGAGCACGAGGTCGTTGCACCGACATCACAGCCAAGGCCTCTTCAACCTCCGTGGTGAGTGAATATTTGCCACGGGCCAAATAGTTGCGCAAAAGATTTTCGTCGGCAACTGAAGTTTCGGCGTTGAAATATTTCTCTATAAGAGTATGCAATTGTTGTTGTGACATTTTTTTCATAATCGCACATCTTTTTGTTGGTTAGTACTTGCAGCGCGCTCGCGATAAATTTTGCGAATAGTGTTGCGGGCGCGACTCACATTAGCTCTCACAGCGTCGACATTCATGCTGAGTTGGTCGGCAATATCGGCATATTCAAGGCCGTTCATATCGTGCATCATGAGAATTTCGCGTTGTAAATCGCTCAAATTAGCGTTGATGATATATTTCACGTCTTGGTAAAGCTCATCGGTTGACTCGTTGGAGGTGTCATTGGCAACGTCACGCATTTCGCTGATATCGACCTCAAGGCCTTTTCGAGCTTTTTGGCGCAAGGTGTCAATGCATTGGTTGCGCATCATTGTTGACATCATGGCATCATTTAGCTCGCCGTTAGCCAATTCGCGCCGTGACCAAAGCTTCACGAAAAAGTCTTGAAGAGCATCGTCGGCATCTTCAGAGGTGCCGAGCAAACGTTTTGCCGTGAGGCGCAAGCGCTGTCTCAAAGCTACGAAACGTGATGTGATGTTGTCTTCAGTCATTAATGCGTAAGTTTTAACGATTTACACTGTTTTAACGTGCAAGTTAGCAATTCATGACATATCAAAAGGTTAATATAAGTTAAATATCTAATTATTTGTATTAAGCGCCAAAATTGCTTACTTTTGTAGATAAAATTATTTGCTATGATAGAATATATACAAGGCGTTATAGCCGAACTTACACCGGCCACGGTGACCATCGACACCGGAGGCGTAGCATATTTGCTCAACATATCGCTCAACACATACACCGGGCTGCAAGGTCAAGCCTCAGCTAAGTTATTGGTACACGAGAACATACGCGAGGATGCGTGGTCGCTCTATGGGTTTGCCTCAGAGCGCGAGCGCACACTTTTTCGTGCGCTGATAGGAGTGTCGGGTGTTGGCGCCGGCACAGCACGCGTGATATTGTCGGGGTTCACCACGGCCGAGCTGGAGCAAGCGATAGCCGGCGGCGATGTTAAAGCGCTGAAAAACGTGAAAGGAATAGGCGGAAAAACGGCAGAACGCATCATCGTAGACCTTCGCGATAAAATAAAACCCGAGGGTGATACGTTATTAGTACAAGCGACTGCCAACAACGACGTATTTGATGAGGCTTTGGCGGCTTTAGTGATGCTTGGCTATACGCGTCAACAAAGTCAAAAAGCGCTGAAAAAGCTCTTTGATGCCGACCCTACACTCAAAGTCGAAAATGCTATCAAAAAAGCATTGGCTTTAATGTAAGTGCAGCGCCGTTATCGCATAATGAATTACCAAGATATTATTACAAAACGATATAGAACACTTATTGGCTTGATTCGTCGCCTCGGCTTGCCGGTGCTGTTAGTGGCACTGTCAGCATTTGCCGTGGCGCAAATCACGGTCACCACACCGGTGCAGCCACCTCCTGCATCGTATCCGGCGCCGGCCAAATCCGACTCTGTTGCTCTGCACATGCCGGTGAGCACCACTGTGCCGCAAAGCTATGACGACTTGCTGAGCACGGACATAGGCTATGACCTGCGCGACCCTGAAAATATAAAAACTGTTGCCGAGTTCGACCCCGAAACCGGCTTTTACGTTATACGCACGCGCGTGGGCGATATGGACATCGCCACACCGTTCCTACTCAACGAAAAGCAGTACAACGACTGGCAACTGCGCCGCTCGCTGCAAGAATACTACAGACAGCGCAACCTCGAGCAGCTCACCGAAAAAGAAAAGCAGCCGTTCAATGTGCTTGACATGAACTTTGCCCTCGGACCTTTGGAGAAAATCTTTGGCCCGGGCGGTGTTTCGCTCAAAACACAAGGTTCGGTGCAGGTGTCGATGGGCATCAAGAGCAACAAGACCGACAACCCGTCACTATCGCTGTCAGCACGCCGCAAAACTTATTTCGACTTCGACCAAAAAATCCAGGCTACAATTGCCGCATCGGTGGGCGATAGGTTGAAATTTAACATGACCTATAACACTGATGCAACGTTTGACTTCGACTCTAAAAACCTAAAACTCAGCTACGAAGGCAAAGAGGATGACATAGTGAAAAACATTGAGGCCGGTAACGTGTCGATGACCACCGGCTCGTCGCTCATCAAAGGTAGCACAGCACTGTTCGGCATCAAGACAAAGTTGCAGTTCGGCAAACTCACAGCCACAGCATTGGTGTCGCAACAAAACTCAGAGACAACATCAGTGAGCACAAAAGGCGGAGCACAAACCACTGAGTTTGAAATAAATGCCGACGAATATGACCAAAACCGTCACTTCTTCTTGGCACAATATTTCCGCGAGAACTACGACCAATTCGCCTCAAAGTTGCCGCTAGTCACTTCCGGCATCAGCATCACACGCATGGAAGTGTGGGTGACAAACAAGGGTAATAAATACGAACAAAGCCGCAACATCGTGGCATTTATGGACCTTGGCGAGTCAACGCTGATGGCCTCAAATCACTGGGTGGGCAACACCGCACAAGCCGTGCCGTCAAACTCATCGAACAACCTGCTTAGCGAAATCAAAAACAATTATGCGGATGCGCGCAACATCTCATCAGTGAGCACAGCTTTGAGCCCGCTCAGCGCATACGGCATTGAAGGCGGTCGCGACTACGAGAAGATTGAGAGCGCACGTTTGCTTTCAAGCAGTGAATACACCTACAACTCAACGCTAGGCTACATATCAATCAAATCAGCACTCAATGCCGATGAGGTGTTGGGCGTAGCATTTGAATATACCTATCAAGGCAAAGTGTATCAAGTGGGTGAATTTTCAAGCGATATCAGCGATACAAATCAATCACTCTATGTGAAGATGCTCAAAGGCACCACCACTGCGCCCCGCCTGCCCATGTGGCGACTGATGATGAAAAACGTGTATTCACTTGGCGGATACCAAATTCAGTCAAGCAAATTCAAGCTGAATATCAAATATTTGAGTGATACAACCGGAACAGCTATTAACTACATCCCCGCAGCTAATATCAACGACAAGACTTTGCTGCAAGTGATGAACCTTGACCGCCTGGACTCAAACCAAAACAGTGCGTCAGACGGCTTGTTTGACTTTATTGACGGATATACCATCATACCATCTACCGGTAAAATTATTTTCCCTGTAGCAGAGCCATTTGGCGCGCACTTGCGCAAAGCCATAGGCAACGACGCCATCGCCGACAAATACGTGTATGAGGAACTTTACGACTCAACTTTGGTTGTGGCTCGACAGTTTGCCGACAAAAACAAATTCACACTCAAAGGTGAATATCAAGCCTCGTCGGGCTCACAAATACGGCTTAATGCCATGAACGTGCCACGCGGATCGGTTGTTGTTACCGCCGGTGGTGTGACTCTGACCGAGAATTCAGACTATACCGTTGACTATGCTATGGGCATTGTGACCATCACCAACCAAAGCATAATCGACTCAGGTCAAAGCATCAACGTGTCGCTTGAAAACCAATCGACCTACTCCACACAGCGCAAAACATTGTTAGGCTTAGACTTGCAGTATGAATTTAACAAGCACTTGAACATTGGTGCCACAATGCTGCACTTCTCAGAGAAGGCTCTAACCGAAAAAGTAAATATCGGCGATGAGGTGGTTAACAACTCAATGCTGGGCTTCAACCTGAGCTATAACAACGAGTTTATGTGGCTCACCAACTTGCTCAACAAGGTGCCCACAATCAATGCCACATCGCCCTCAAAGCTAAGCCTCACCGCGGAGTATGCTAAACTCATACCGCATAGTCAAAAGACCGGCTCAAGCTCAGGCTCGTCATACATTGACGACTTTGAGTCGACACAAACCGGCATAGACTTGCGTTCACCCTACTCTTGGTTTTTGGCCTCTACGCCATACGACAATGCAGCCGATGCACTCTTCCCCGAGGCATCACTGTCAAATAACATCAACTATGGCAAAAACCGCGCGCTCATTAACTGGTACTACATAGACCGCTTGTTCACCTCGCGCAACTCATCAATGGCTCCGGGCTACATAAAGAGTGACTTGGAACAATTGTCAAATCACTATATTCGCGAGGTCAACACACGCGAAATTTTCCCCGGCCGTGAGCTCAGCTATGGCGAGTCGTCAACAGTGCAAACGCTCAACTTGTCATACTACCCCACCGAACGCGGCCCGTATAACCTCGATGCCGACAATATTGACGACACCGGCCACTTGCTCAACCCTGAAAAGCGTTGGGGCGGTATCATGCGCAAACTCGACAACACCAACTTTGAGCAAAGCAACATTGAGTATGTGCAATTTTGGTTGATGAATCCGTTCCTCGACCCGGACAACCCCAACTACGACGGTGGCGACCTTTATTTCAACTTTGGTGAAGTGTCGGAGGATATACTTAAAGACGGTTTGAAGAGCTATGAGAACGGCAATCCTACTGACGGCACAAACACTTATATGCAAGAGACAGTTTGGGGCCGAGTATCAAGTCAAAGCTCATTGACCTACGCATTCGACACATCAAGTGGCTCTCGCACCAAACAAGACGTCGGTCTTGACGGACTGTCAGACACTGACGAGTTCAACCACAGCAGCTACAGTGACTATGTTGACAAACTTCGCACACGCTTGTCGGCAACCACACTTCAAGAAATGCAAGACGACCCGTTCTCGCCGCTAAACGACCCCGCCGGTGATAACTACCACTTCTATCGCGGATATGACTTCGACGAGCAACGCCTCAACATACATGAGCGCTACAAGCACTACAACGGCACCGAGGGCAACTCACTCTCACCCGACGATGCCAGCGATGCACTCTATCAAGCAGCCCGCGCAGTGCCTGATGTTGAAGATATCAACCAAGACAACACGCTCAACGAGTACGAACGCTATTTCCAATATAAAGTTTCTATTCGTCCCGAAGACCTCGTTGTTGGCCACAACTACATCACCGACAAACAAACCACAATGGTCCGCACCACTGACGGCAGCGACAAAGAGGTGGAATGGTATCAGTTCAAAATTCCTTTGAGCGACTACGAGCGTGTGGTTGGCTCAATCAGCGACTTCAGCACCATACGTTTTGTGCGTATGTTTATGACCGGATTTAAGAAAGAAACTCACCTGCGTTTTGCCACACTCGAACTTGTGCGCGGCGAATGGCGCAGCTATGACTTCAACCTCAACAATCGCGGCGACACTCCGGCTGAAGGTCAAATGGATATTTCGGTTGTAAATATCGAAGAGAATGCCAGCCGCAAACCGGTTAACTACGTCCTGCCCCCGGGAGTGACTCGTATTGTTGACCCCGGTCAAAGCCAAATCACTCAGCTCAACGAGCAATCAATGTCAATGAAAGTTACCGACCTTGCCGCCGGTGATGCTCGCGGCGTATATCGCAATACATCGCAAGACTTGCGCAACTACAAGCGCATGCAAATGTGGGTGCACGCCGAGCAAGTGATTGACGACAAAACCAACCTCAAGAGCGGCGACCTCTCACTCATAGTGCGCCTTGGTAGTGATGTGAAATCAAACTATTACGAATATTCAATTCCGTTGACACTCACACCGGAACGCAGCGACTATAACAACAACTCAACGTCAGACCGCTACATCGTTTGGCCCGAAGATAACCACCTCGACTTTTGTCTGCAAAACTTCGTAGACCTCAAAAACGAGCGAAATCGTGCCAAACGCGAGGAGCAAGCCGGAGTGAGCTACAACACCCTCTACTCAGGTCGCGACCCGGACAACGAGCGCAACACTATCTCTGTGATTGGTAATCCATCGCTCAGCGATGTGCGCGTGATGCTCATTGGCGTGCGCAACAACTCAGCAACGACCAAAGACGGTACAGTTTGGGTGAACGAACTCAAGGTGACTGACTTTGACGAGTCGGGCGGTTGGGCAGCAAAAGCAAATGCTACGCTCACCCTCAGCGACCTTGCCACTCTCAACATGGGAGTACACAAAGAGACAGCCGGATTTGGCGGTGTAGACCAAAGTTTGAACAATCGCCGTCTTGACGACTACGAGCAATATAACGTTGCCGTGCAAGCCGACTTGGGTAAATTGCTGCCCGAAAAGGTTAAATTGCGCGCTCCCATCTACTATTCATACTCAAAAGAGACAACCACACCTAAATACAATCCGCTCGACCAAGACGTATTGCTCAAAGACGCCCTCGATGCTTGCACAACAAAAGAAGAGCGCGACTCAATCAACAGCTTCGCCATTGAGCGCTCAGTGGTGCAAAACTTCTCTGTGTCGGGATTGAACTTTGGTGTGCAAAGCAAAAACCCCATGCCTTGGGACCCCGCAAACTTCACGTTTAACTTCTCATTCAGCAAACAGCACAAAAACGACCCGACTACCGAATATGAGAATACGAATGACTATCGCGGCTCATTCCAATACGCTTATTCGCCGTACATAAAAGGGCTCAAACCCTTCAGCAAACTCGTAAAGAGCAAGAACAAAAACCTTGCTTTCATACGCGATTGGGAAATACAATGGTTGCCAAACAACATTTCATTTCTCACAAACATGAGTCGTTACTACTACGAGCAACAAACACGCTCTGAGGTTGACGACAATTTTCAACTGCCCGTATCGGTATCAAAGAATTTCCTTTGGGACCGTCAACTTTCAGTGACATGGAACATACTCAAATCGCTGTCACTGCAATTTAACTCAAACACCTCGGCCCGCATCGAAGAGCCCACCGGAGCTGTCAACAAAAAACTCTTCCCCGACGAATATCGCGACTGGAAAGAGCAAGTGTGGCAGTCAATAAAGTCAATGGGCACACCGTGGAACTATAACCAAACATTTAACGCCACATACAAGGCCCCGTTCAACCGCATACCCGTGCTCGACTTTATCACCGCCACAGGCACGTACAATGCCACTTACAAGTGGGACCGCGGAGCCACTATCGACGATGAAGAGACCGGTAACTCTATTGCAAACCAAGCAGCAACCAGTGCTGACCTGCGCATCAATTTTGAAGGCTTATGGAACAAAATTCCGTTTGTGAAAGACGTGAACAAACGCTTTGCCAGCCAATCACGCGCTCAATCAAAACGCGAGAGTTCGGCTAAGAAAAAGACAAAGAAATTTGAACGTACCATAAAACTATCGGCCGACACAACAACCACCATCAAACACAACCTTCGCACACAAAAAGTGAAAGTTGTGGCAATGACCACAAAAGGAATGCCGATGCAGGTGCAAACAAAAGTGATAGATGCCAACACCATTGTGGTGCTCAACAAAGGCACCGAAAATGTGAAGTTCACAATCACTGAGGTCACTAAAGAAGAAAAATCGACAATGCGCAACATTGCCGAGTACGCCACACGCGCCATCATCTCACCGCGCTCTCTGTCGGTGCGCTATAAAAAGACCAACTCAATGACATTGCCATTGTTCAGCCCGAGCATAGGCAACATATTCGGACAGTCAAACAGCTACGGCCCCATGAGTCCGGGCCTTGATTTCGCCTTTGGTTTTAACGGCGATGACTATGTTGACAAGGCGCTTGAACGCGGTTGGCTAATCACCGACGACGGTCAAACATCGCCCGCCGTAATCAGTCACGCTACCGAACTCAACCTGGAGTTGCAACTTGAGCCGATAAAAGGTCTGAAAATTACAGTTACCGGCAACCGCACCGACAACCGCACCCGCCAAGTGCAATTCATGTACGACGGTATGCCCACAACCTACTCCGGCTCATACACAAAAACGCACTGTGCAATAGCAACAGCATTGCGCGGTAGCAGCGCCGACGACGGATACTACAGCGAGACATTCAACAAATTCCTCAGCAACATTGACATTGTGCGCAACCGCATAGAGCAACAATACGCAAATACCACCTATCCCACAACCGGATTTATGGAGAGCACAGCCTACGCCGGCACTCGTTTCAATACCGAAGTGGGCACCGTGAGCGAGACATCAAGCGACGTGCTCGTTCCGGCCTTCGTGGCTGCTTATACGGGCACCGATGCACGCAAGACATGGCTCAACCCATTCCCCGACATATCAGCAATATTGCCAAACTGGAAAGTCACCTACGACGGACTGATACAGCTCGGCAACTTGCGCAACATCTTCAAATCATTCACCTTGAGCCATGCCTATCAGTGCACATACTCTGTAGGCTCATACTCATCATATCTGAACTGGGTGGCTGTAGGTGGCGAGAACATGGGCTTCACTCTCGACGAGCTCACCGGCAACCCCATCCCCTCATCGCCCTACAACATCTCGTCAGTAGCCATCACCGAAAAATTTGCTCCGCTATTTGGTGTGAACGTGACGCTCAAAAATGAGTTGCAATTATCGGCCGAATATCGCGACCAACGCACACTCACGCTCAACAGCTCGGCGGCTCAAATTGTTGAGGCCACAACGAAAGGGTTGAAATTCGGTGCCGGATATAAAATTGTGGGATTTAACACATTCCTCAAGATAAAAGGCTCGCAACAAGGTGTGAGCAATGACCTCACGCTCAATGCCAACGTGAGCCTCGACAACACAAAATCGCTGATACGCCACATCACCGGCGACAGCTACACCCAACCCACATCGGGCACACGCTCATTTAACATCGACTTTACCGCCAGCTACATATTATCGAAAAAAGTGACATTGTCAGCATATTTCGACCACCAAGCCAGCACACCGTTGGTGACCACGTCATCTTATCCGACCACCAACACCAGCTATGGCGTGTCAATCAATCTGTCACTGGCCCGCTGATATGAGCCGTTCTTTTGAAAATTGGCAAATTTTGACTAATTTTGCACTATAAATGACATATAACCCATTAAATATTATATAGCTATGAACGATTATCGTGAAGTCAGAATAGACGTAACCCCTTGCACTGAGGACACAACAGACTTGCTCGCTGCCCTCCTTGCCGATGTTGGTTTTGAAAGTTTTGTGCCCGATGAAAACGGATTGACAGCATACGTGCGCGAAGAAGACTTCAATCGTGAAGCTATAAATATGATAGTCGGCGACTTTCCGATGCACGTGAATATGACCGTGCACGACAAATTTATAGAAGGTCAAGATTGGAATGCCGAGTGGGAGAAAAACTACTTTAAGCCTATTGTTGTTGGCAACAAATGTGCTATCTACAGCAGTTTCCACACTGACGTTCCCGATGCTGAATATCGCATTGTCATCGACCCGAAAATGGCATTCGGCACCGGCCACCATGCCACAACATCGCAAGTTATCACCGCATTGCTCAACCTCGATTTAAAAGGCAAAACCGTTATCGACATGGGCACGGGCACGGGCATTTTGGCAATTCTCTCGGCTATGCTTGGCGCAACAAACGTCACCGGCATAGAGATTGACGAGTTTGCATACACCAACGCTATTGAAAATGTGCGACTCAACTCACACCCCGAAATAAAACTTATCAACGGCGACGCTTCAGCACTTGCAAACATTGATGCTGCCGATGTGTTTGTGGCAAACATCAACCGCAATATCATCACCGGCGACATTGACCGATATGCCGCAGCGCTCAAATCGGGCGGTGTGATGTTGCTCAGCGGATTTTATGTTGAAGATATACCTGTGATCATGGCAGCAGCAACACCTCTCGGCCTTGAGCAAGACTCATACACCGAAGAAAAGAACTGGACTTGCCTAAAACTTATAAAGAAATGAATCGATTGAAATGTATTGTCATAGCGCTGCTGTGTTTGGTATCGTATAGTGCCTATGCTCAAACAGAGAGCACGCTGCGCCCGTTGCGCTTTGCTTGGGGAGCTAATCTGAGCGGTGGTGTGGAAGTTAGCAATCACAATATGTCAACACTGGGCATAAACGGCGAGTTTGGTTTGCAATATCGCTGGGTGCGCTTTCTCGGAGCGTCAGCCGAAGCTAATATCACCATTGGCAACTCAGCGCGTATCTACCCGATTTCAATGGTTTTTCGCACTGACTTTTCTAACACGCAAAAGTTATTGTTTTTAGATGTGCGCGGAGGCATGGCTTTGGTATATAACGAAGACAACTCACAAGAGACGCAACCGTATGCGTCGGGCGGTGTCGGTGTGACTTTGGCACACGGCAAAACATTTGCCTCGCACCTCATTATCGGCTACACATACGTTGGCCGTGACGAGTGCACACGCGGAGAGCGCCTGCTCAAATGCCCGGGCATGAGCTACGCCACCATGCGCCTCGGCCTCTCCTTCTAACCTACCCTCCCGGCTGAAAAAGATCTTCGAGCGTAACTGATTGGTCAGCTATGCTTGAGTTTGCATTGCGTTTTATGCCCCAAGGAGTGATAAACGTGGTGTGAATGGCATAGCGTGTATTTGTCACACTACGAAAAATTGCAGTACGCTCTCGAAGTTCACGACTATACTTTGGTGTTATTTCATATTCATACGACGAATATTTCATCTCACACAAATTAATAGTTTTGTCTCGACGCATGATTAGCATATCAATTTGAGCTCCGGGGGTGTACTCATCACCGGCAAAGCGCCATGAACTGACATCTGTTTGTACGCCTGAAATACCTAACGCACGCTTAATTTGAGGAGTGTGCAAAAGACATACCTGTTCAAAAGCGATGCCGGTCCAAGCCCTTCGCGAAGGGCTGTCAATAGTGTTAGTCCAGTGATGCTCATCTTTTCCATTATATTTTTCAACAAATCGTTTGTAGAAAAGTATTGATAGGTCAGTGAGTTGGAACAACGAATCGCGTTCTTTTTTACCGAAGCCGCTATACTTGCGTATAAAATCGCAATTTATCAAGTTTTTAAGAGCTTTAGTCAAGATGCCATTGCTGAGTGTTTTTGATGAATTTAAGATGTCAGTTCGGCTTACTCCCATATTTTTTTTGCTTATGGCATCAACAATTCTCATATAATACTCCGAGTCTTTAAATAGCGACCTAAACAAAAAATTATATTCATCGCGCAAAGGGGCACCATCACTAAAAAACATCCAATCAATATTAGCATCAAGGCTGAGATTTTTTTTCAGCATACTCAGATAGAGAGGCACTCCGCCAAATATCATATAAGCATCAAGAACTATTGAGCGATCCCACTCAATACCATTATATTTAATCAGAGCCTCTGAATCGCACAAATTGAACGGAGCGAGATAAATTCGCTCGGTAGTGCGATTGTACAAGCCTCCTTTGCCATTTATAAATTTATCGGTCATCCATGTTGTTGCGCTGCCGCAAACTATCATTTTAAGGTTGTCTTGAGTTGAGCCCCAACTATTCCAAAACCATTCAAAAGCTTTTAGGAATTGCCCGTTAGGGACATCAAACCACGGTAACTCATCAAGAAATACAACAACACACTTTTTTTTGAGCGAAGATAGATAGTCACGCAAAGCAGTAAAAGCGTCTAGCCATGAAGAGATTTTTGGCAATTCTTTTTTTGATTTTTGCCTTAGCATGTAGCAAAATGCATCAAGTTCATCTTGCTTTTTACCCTCAAAAATACCGGTAGCATAAAAATCGAATTTGTCATTGAAAAATTCTTTAATTAGAAATGTTTTTCCTATGCGTCGGCGACCATACACAGCAACCAATTCAGCACGACCTGAGTCGCACACTGACTGGAGTTGTGCTATTTCTTTTTTTCTACCTATTATTTTGTGTTTCATAATCCTTGATATTGTTGCGGTAAAGGTACAAAAAATTAGTTTTTGGCAAAAGGTTTTTTGCGAATTTTTGAGCCATAAGTCAAAAAAAAATCGAGTTATGGCTCTAAAACTCAACGAAAAATATAGTCAATTTTAGTGCTATTTGATTTAGCATCAGTATGTTACGCTATTTGCAAACAAATGTTAATGGCAGTATTTTTTGATGCAAAAATTATTCGTCGCAAGTGGTGCGAATATAGTGGTGGGCAGCGGTGCACTCATGCAGATTTACATCAACAATGAAGTGACGATTAGCCATGCCTGCAATGGTGCTCATTTCGTGCGAGACAAGGACTATTGTGGTTGTCTTTGCAAGGCGTTCAATGATTTTGTAAAGGCGACTTTCAAAACGTTTGTCAATGTAGCTGAGTGGCTCGTCGAGCACCAACAATTGAGGGTGCGATATGATTGCGCGGCCAAGCAGGGCGCGCTGTAATTGTCCGCCTGAGAGCAGGCCAATTGGACGGTCGGCATGCTCAACGAGGTCCATTTCTTCGATAGCCTCATTAAAAAGTTTTTCCTTTTCGGCAGATGAAAGACCTTTCACACCAAGCAAGCCGGACTTTATAACATCGCGCACCACAACGGGGAAATTAGAATCAATCATGTTTTTTTGCGGCAAATAACCTATGCGCAGGTCTGAGACGTTGTGTTTCACAGTGCCGTGCACAGGCTTGAGTAAGCCCAGCATGATGCGCAAAAGGGTTGTTTTACCGCCGCCGTTAGGGCCGGTTATAGCAATAAAATCGTGTTCGTGCACAGTGAAAGTGACATCGCGCAACACTTCACGATGTTCCCAACCCATAGAAATTTTAGACAGGGTGATAAGAGGCTTGTTAATGAGTAAGTTCATCTACTATATTTGAAAGTTCTTGATTTAGGTTGTAAGCCAACGGATTGATGGTGACCATGCGAGCTTTGAGCACATCATTGAGGCTTTGCGCCTGGCGCGAGTCATATTCCTTTTGAAAGAAGAAAACCTTCACACCGGCAGCTTTTGCTTGCTCTGTAACCTCAACAAGATGCACCGGTGACATGTCTTTATTTTCAAAGCCTACGGAAATTTGAGTGAGATTGTAGTCGCGAGCAAAATAGCTGAGCGAGGGATGCCACACAGCAAAAGCGCAGTGCACATTTGCCAAACGTGCGGCAAAAATGCTGTCGGTGGCAGCAAGGGTGCTGTCGAGGGCAGCAAAATTAGCTTGGTAGTATTTGGCATTAGCTTTGTCGATAGTGACAACAGCGTTGAGCATTGTGCGAGCGATGATGCGCTGGTTGGGCAGCGAGGCCCAAATGTGAGGGTCGATTGATGCGTCGTGGCCGTCGTGACCATGTGTGCCCACAATCGGAGTTATATTTTGTGAGCAATCTACAACTTTCACGGTTGATGCCAGCGATTGCTCAATTGTATTTTCAAAAGGCATATTTCCTATTTTGAAGAAAATCTGCGAATCGTCAACGGCCATACGAGCTTTCATCGTAGGCTCAAAAGTTTCGGGATTTGCGCCGTTTGTGAGCAAAGTTGTGACCGCAAATTTGTCGCCGACAATTTTCTCAAGCAGGGCACGCTGCGGCTCAACACTCACTGTTAGCGTTTGATTGGCCTCAGTTTGCGCGCATGCTGTCAGCAAAAGGGCAAGAGAGTAAAAAAGGCTGCAGATGTATGTTTTATAGGACTTTATTTTCATTTTTATGAGGTTTGAACTAATATCGTTGTCAAAATTACAAAAAATCTTTTTAGCAAGCTAAACAAATATACCGAATTTATATGTAATTTTGCAAAAGAAAAAATCACAAAACTAAAGAAAGATATGAAAGTATCGCGCGACAGCTTATGGCGTAGCTCAAAAGACTACATCTTCATTACCTTGGGTATGGCATGCTATGCGTTTGGATTTACAGCGTTCATCTTGCCGCAAAAGGTAGTTATAGGAGGTCTTGCCGGTATCGGCACACTGGTATATTTTCTGACGGGGCTGCCCGTTGCCGTAACACAATTGACACTTAATGCCCTGCTATTGGTGATGGCATACCGCGTGGTAGGCCGCAAATTTGTGCTTGGCACTATTTTCGGAGCAACACTCATTTCATTTTGGGTGGGTTTGTTTCAACCCTTATTTGCCGAGGGACTCATACACGGCGAACCATTCATGAACGTGGTGATAGGCGGCACGCTGTGCGGATTTGGCATAGGATTGTCGTTTGTGCACAACGGGTCGTCGGGAGGCACCGATATTATAGCCGCAATGGTGTCGAAGCGGTCAAATGTGACAATAGGCCGCATGATGCTCTACACTGATGTGTTTATCATTTCATCTTCGTACCTACTCTTCCACGCCATAGATAAAATAGTGTATGGCTTTGTGGTGCTGTTCTTGGTATCGTACATGGCAGACTTGGTGATAAATACCAACCGCCAGGCCGTGCAATTCACCATATTCTCGCGCAATTGGCAGGAGATAGCCACAGCCATCAACAACGATGCCAGCCGCGGCTGCACAGTGATTGACGGCATGGGTTGGTATAGCAAAAAGTCAGTGAAGATGCTGATAGTGATGTGCCGCAAAATTGAGTCGGTAACAGTATTTCGCATTATCAAAAGCATTGACCCCGAAGCGCTTGTCACACAAGCGAATGTTAACGGCGTGTACGGCAAAGGATTTGACCAAATAAAGGTAAAAATGAAAGAAGAGCCGCATCACAGTTCAAGCGGTGCCGACTTGCACTCAAAAATTGAGGCAGAGACTATCACCGACTTTGCAGGCGGCCACGGTGCTCGCAGCCTACATGAAGAAGTGCCGCAACACCTTGCCGACAGCAACGAATACGGCGAAAATGCAGACGACTCAACTAACCATTATAGCGGACAACCCAGTTCACGTATTTAGGAATTATGGATATCAAGCGATTTGCAATAGCAGCAACACTTCAGGTGGCTGCAATTATCACAACAATAGCTCAATCAACTCCATTTGTTGACCATACGCGTCCCGACAAATTCATCGAGGTGGGCTTGCACGTTGGTGATGGTGTGTCGTCAGTGCTTCAAAACTATGGCAAGGAAGTGCCCGGTTTGGCAGAATTTAATTTCACACCGGGAAATATGAATAGCTTTGGAGTGTCGGTGGTGATGCCCATACGCAATTATTTGGGTATTGGCACAGGCATAGATGCGGCAATCTACAACAACCATTGGTCGATGACCGTGCTCGATGCCGAGGCCAGCACACTCAACAATCTCTACACCCGCAATCATTACTATGCACTTGAGGTGCCAATGTTTTTAGCCCTAAACTTCAACCTTGGTCAAAAAGTGTTATGGACAAACGAAATTGGCGCATACATGAGTTTCGGACTTGGCAACGGAAGCTCTAAGACAAAAGCCTTCGCCTCGTCAACAAACTCACTCGGGCAAAGTCAAGTCACCGAGATAAGTTACAACAGAAAATATTACAAAGATGACGAACCCATCATAAACGGAGTGACGACCACCGACTACGGTTTGCACCTCGCCACCGGATTGCGTTTCTACAAACATTTTTCGCTGAAAGCAGTGTTTCATGTTGGCGCGCGCAATTTGGCAATAAACTATGGTGTGCTCGACATCAAAAATCACAACTTAACCCTAGCCTTTAAAGCCGGGTATATATTCTAAAAAATAAGACTCTGATATCGCAATGGAAAAAGAAAATTTTGCCGCGACCGTGCACGATGAGTGGGATCGCGAGCATTTGTGGCACCCATACACTTCTACCATTAATCCTCTCCCGACCTATAAAGTTGACCACGCACAGGGTGCTGTGATCACACTCAGCGACGGCACTGACTTGATTGACGGCATGTCGTCGTGGTGGTGCGTGATACACGGCTACAACAACCCAACGATAAATAAAGCTGTCACCGACCAACTTGCCAAAATGAGCCATGTGATGTTTGGCGGATTTACACACCAACCGGCAATTGATCTGGGCAAAGAACTGCTGAAAATTGCACCGCAAACAATGCACAACATATTTTATGCCGACTCGGGCAGCGTTGCCGTTGAAGTGGCAATGAAAATGGCTGTGC
>CAYSLD010000016.1:0-23425 GCA_964431795.1 uncultured Bacteroides sp. | reverse complement strand
CCGATGCAGAAGCGGGAGAAGATAGTGTGGAGGAGGGTGTCGGAGGTGATGTCGCCGGTTATGGAGCTGAGATGGTGGATGGTTAGTCTAACGTCTTGGGCAATGAGGTCTCCGGGAATGTTTTGGCTGAGTCCGTCGATTATTGCTTGTGTTGATTGGGCCGCATCAGCAAGTGCTTTTGCATGACGTGCATTTGTTATAAGTATGTCTCCTTGCTCATTTAGTCGCTCATTCGCAAATGTTTCAATAGCTTCAATCAATGTGTCGATCCCTTTGCCGGTTAGTGCTGAGATGTGGATTGTTGTAGTATCTGTTGGAAGTATTTTGGCAAGCGCTTGTTGTGTCGGTTGTGGGTCAGAAATATCAGTTTTGTTGATGACAGAGATGATATGTGACCCGGATTGTAACGCTGACTTAACTGTCGAGGTGTTTATAGTAGCCCCGGCATCTGTAACTAAAAGTGTTATTGCTGCTTTGGCCATCGCTTTGTGTGAACGCTCTATGCCGATTTGTTCAATTGGGTCGACAGTGTCACGTAGCCCGGCTGTATCCATAAGTCGGAAAAGATTGTTACCGATTGTGATTGTGTCTTCAACGATGTCGCGAGTAGTGCCGTGTATGTTGCTTACGATTGCTCTTTCATCACCAACAAGTGCATTGAGAAGTGATGATTTTCCGGCATTTGTATCGCCAACAATGGCAATGGGAATACCATTTTTGATGGCTGCTCCTGTGTCAAATGAGTGATATAGTCGGCTTACTTCTTGGTATATTTGCTGCGCTATTTCGATTAGTTTTACGCGTGAAGCAAATTCAACATCTTCTTCTGAAAAATCCAATTCAAGTTCTAGAAGTGATGCTAATTCTATGAGTTGATTTCGTAGCTCAGAGAGGCGATTAGATATTCCGCCACGCATTTGAGAAATAGCGATTCTATGTGCTGCACGACTTTGCGAAGCAATTAGATCGGCTACGGCTTCGGCTTGAGCTAAGTCCATTTTACCTGATGTGAATGCACGACGTGTAAATTCGCCGGGTTCGGCTAGGCGAGCTCCGGCGGCAACTAGTGTAGCAATTAGCTCTGATTGTATAAATGTTGAGCCATGCACAGAAATCTCCACAACGTCTTCGCCGGTGAACGATGCCGGAGCACGAAATATCGTGGCGACAGCTTGATCGAGTATGTTGCCATTTCTGTCGTCAATATTTCCCAAATGTGCAGTGTGTGAGGCAACCTCGGAAAGTTTTTTGCCATGCCAAATTTTGTCTACGATGTCAAAAGCATTTGGCCCGGATATGCGAGCTACGGCTATGCCACCTACTCCTGGAGCTGTGGAAATGGCACAGATGGTATCTATGTCTGTTATTTCAGGCGAGACCATAGTGTGAAATTGCATTGTGCTTCAACTTCATTTTCAATATCGTCGGGCAATTCTGAAAAGAAATCAAAGCCGGTTATACGTTCTACTTCATCTACACTGACTGCTGCTTGTTGCATACCGCCTTCTACTTTACCATTGTTCATTATGAAACCGATGGCGCGTGGCGGATTTGCGTATGGAGCGAGTATGACTTTAAAATATCTAGTTGGAACTGATACTTTTGTATCGCCAATTGTCTTGGTTATGCGATCAGTAAGCACCGGACCGCAAACTATTATTATTGCAGAGTCGCGTACGGCCCAGTCGCGGCATTTATCTTCAAGCTTTTTCCACGCTCCACTGTTTAGTGCAGCTGCTTGAGGACTCATGTTTGTTAAGTAGAAACAAGCTTGCATTGCAGCTTCGCTCCATTTCATGTCGGCAGCCGGTGCCATGTGGCCGCGGTCGTATCCCGAACCGCGATAGTCGGCAAGGGTAGGGCAACCTTCCACATTTGGATCTTGTGCAAATTCGTTTGATCTAGGCAAGGTACCTTTCGTCTCTTCAGCTGTTAATTCCCATGCCACCCAATTAGGTTGGTGATGTTTGCTATTGAACGATACGGTAAATCCGGGGTAATCAACGATATTTTCTATTGTGCCATTAGGCACAATCACCTTGCACAGTTGATTAGCTGATGTGGTATTGCCTTGATTGATGCGTACATCATCAGTCGATTCTGACGCTTTTGATTCGTTAAAACTGAACCAGCCAATTATAATGAGAGCTATACAGGCCAAATATAGTATTGGCTTGATAGAAAATGTGGATTTACGTGATTTGCGACGGCGTGACATGGATTGGAAATATTATTTATCAGTTATAGGATTGTAATATTCATAGTTTACATCCCACAAAAATAGTGGATGTGCCGGCATGGAAGTCCCGGCTGCGCAGCGATTTTTTTTGGCGAGTATTGACAGTACGTCGTTAGGCGTAATTTTGTGCCTTCCAACTTCTATAAGTGTCCCAACTACGGCGCGCACCATATTGCGCAAAAATCTATCTGCGCTTATTTCAAAATAATATCGGTTGTCATCAAACTTCACCCATTCAGCTTTGCGCAAATCGCAGATATTTGTTTTTACGTCTGTGTGTAATTTTGAGAACGAAGTGAAATCGCGGCGCCCTAACATCATTTTGCCGGCTTGGTTCATAGCTTCAAAATCAAGGTTTGCCGGAGCTCGCCAAGATAGTGGATACACAAAAGGATTGTCGGCTGTGTGGATAAAATATCTGTATGTGCGATTAGTCGCATCAAAGCGAGCATGAGCGGTTTCATGCACCGGGAATATGCTATTTATAGTTATATCCGGACGACAAAGTGCTGCCAATGATTTTTGGAGTCCGAAAAGCTCCTGTTCAGTAAATGTTTTAGCCGAATCGAAATGCGCAATCATGCAACGAGCATTGACTCCGGCGTCAGTTCTCCCGGCTCCAACAATTGGAGTGGGGCATCGCAACAAGGTGGTTAATGCTTGTTCAACCACCTGTTGCACGCTTATGTCACCGGGTTGCACCTGCCATCCGTGGTATGGTGCTCCTCTAAAACTCAAATTGATAAAATATCTCACACTGAGAATGATTAATCTTTTTCAAGATATGTATAACCATAAAGACCTGAACGATATGTCGATAAGAAATCTCGGCCTTCTTCCGGACTGATTGTGCCTGCTTTCATTGATGCAGTTACCCACGACTCTACGCTGCGAGCCAATTTCTTTGGCGAATATTGCACATAATCAAGCACTTCTGCAACAGTTTCACCGTCTATAAGTTGTCCGATTTCGTATGAGTCTTTGCTAACGCTAATATGCACTTCATTAGTGTCACCAAACAAGTTGTGCATATCACCAAGTATTTCTTGATATGCGCCAACTAAAAACACACCAATGTAGTATGTTTCGCCTTGTTTTATGGTGTGAACAGGCAGTGCTCCGATTGTATCGTGTTGAGAAATGAAATTCGCAATTTTGCCATCCGAGTCGCATGTTATGTCTTGAATGGTACAAGTGCGTGAAGGCTTCTCATCGAGGCGCGCAATCGGCATGATGGGGAATATTTGGTCAATAGCCCAAGCATCAGGTAGCGATTGGAATAACGAGAAGTTGCAGAAGTATTTGTCAGGAAGCATTTTGGCAATTTTGCGCAATTCTTCGGGGGCATGTTTCATTGATGATGCAATTTCGCCAACTTCGCGTGCAACAGTCCAAAATAATTTTTCAATCTGTGCACGTGTGCCAAGATCTAACATACCCAGACTAAACAAATCAAGCGCTTCTTCACGTATCTGCAAAGCATCGTGCCAACTTTCAAACAAACGGGGCTGGCTCAACTTATCCCAAATATCGTATAACTCTCTAGCAAGTTCATGAGCATTCTCCGGCAATTCATCATTGTCGTGCCAAAGAGGCAACGATGCTGTTTCAAGAACTTCAAAAATGAGAATTGAGTGGTGAGCTGTGAGTGAGCGTCCACTTTCTGTGATTACGTTTGGTTGTTTCAGATTATTCTTCACACAAGCATCAACAATCGCTGAAACGGCATCGTTTGCATACTCTTGAATAGAATAGTTCATAGAGCTTTCGCTAGCAGACGAACGTGTGCCATCATAATCTACGCCGAGACCACCGCCTATATCAATAAAGTCGATGTCAAATCCCATTTTAGAGAGTTGTACATAGAACTGTGTTGCCTCGCGGAGCGCGTTCTTTATGTGACGTATTTTTGTTATTTGGCTGCCAATATGAAAGTGCACAAGTTTCAAGCAATCTTTGAGATTGCGCTTTTCGAGTATATCAAGAGCTTCAAGCAACTCTGACGAGTTTAGACCGAATTTGCTCTGATCTCCACCGCTTTCCACCCATTTACCTGCACCATTACTTGAAAGCTTGATGCGAATGCCGATATTGGGGCGTATTTTCAATCGCTTAGCGATGTCTGCTATTAATCGTAGCTCGTTTAACTTTTCTACAACAAGATAAATGCGACGACCCATTTTTTGAGCTAAGAGAGCTAACTCAATGTAATTTTCGTCCTTGTATCCGTTGCAAATCACAAGCGCATTATCTGCAATGTTAGTTGCAAGGACAGCGTGGAGCTCAGGCTTAGAGCCTGCCTCCAAACCAATGTTGAATTTTTTGCCGTGCGTAACAATCTCCTCAACAACTTGTCGCATTTGGTTTACCTTGATAGGGTAAATCATATAGTTGCGAGCCGTGTAATCATAACGAGTCGCTGCTTCTTTGAAGCATTTAGAAATTTTCTCAATGCGGTTGTCTAGAATGTCAGGGAATCGGAGTAGCACAGGCGATGTCATATCGCGCACTTGCAATTCGTCCATCACATCTTTGAGGTCTACCGATACGCAACCTTCGCGCGGAGTTACAGCCACATGTCCTTTCTCGTTGATAGAAAAGTAGTTGCGTCCCCATCCGGCGATATTGTATAATTCAGCGCTATCATCAATGCGCCATTTCCTCATTGGCATTTCAGTTAATCTTTTGTTTTAAATTGTTGTACAAAAAATGCTTGTATTCACGAGCTGTATATGTTTAGTCTGCAAAATTACAAAAAATCGGCGATAGTTGCAGTAATTATTACAAATAATCATATATTACCGAGACGTTTCGCGGCGATTTTGCAATATTTCATCAAAGTGGTCTAGCGCCCATTTTGTTAATTCTGCCAAAAGTGGAACTAAACTTCGTCCTGTTGTAGTTATAGAGTATTCTACTTTCGGCGGAACCGTAGGCAATTCCTTTCGCGTGATTAGTCCATCTTCTTCCAATATCTTCAATGTAGATGATAATACTTTTGGCGATATATCAGGTAGGCACTTCGATAATTCACCAAATCGCAAAGCTTCTTGTTCGCTAAGCAATAAGAGTATCAACATTCCCCATTTTGTGGTAAAACGCGAGATTATATTGCGCACCGGACATTTATCTATTGCTGAATATTTTCGTATAATTTCTTCCATCTGTTCCTTAAAATTCAGTATGTGTTTCCTATTCATTACAAAGTTAGCAATTCAAACTTAAATTTACAAAAAATCGCTAACCTTTTGCTTTATTTTGAAATATTAGCTACTTTTGCCCCTTGTAAAAGCTTACTTTAATTCACTTACACATGGCACGACATAATCAAATTGGTATTTGGGGCGAAAACCTAGCCTGCGAAAAGCTTGTTTCGGAAGGATATGCAATTGTTGCACGCAATTGGCGTATCGGACACTACGAAGTAGATATAATTGCAATGAAAGGTTCTCGCATTATTTTTGCTGAAGTAAAAACGCGTACAGATGCCGAATCTGATCCGCTTGAGGCTCTTACTCGCCAAAAAATGATGCGCATTGTGCGTTCTGCTAATGCCTATATACACATGTATGATATCAGACACGAGCCGCAGTTCGATATATTTGCTATTACCGGTACGCCTGATAATTATAAATTAGAGCATATACCTGATGCGTTTTTCCCTAATCAGCGATCTTATAGATAGCACAAACGCCGCATTAAGCGGCGTTTGGTATGTAGCGTAATGTCATACGCTTATATTTTTTTATAACGTCTTTTTAGAAAAAGTATGCTAGGCGAACGTTCCATTGACGGCTGCGAGCGCTGAAATTGTCAAGCAAACTAGTCTTCAAAACGTAGGTCATACCCCATGTATAGCTGCCGGTGATTTGCCAACGTTTGAAAATTTCTGCACCGATACCTGCAGTAAGACCAAGGTCACCACCTGAGTAATCAAAAGCTTTGCACTTGCCATGCGCTACTTGAATGTCAAATTCGGGGCCACCGAAAACTAACGGCGCAATTTTGTCTTCCAAGCCGTTTAGACGGGTGTATTTAAAACGAAGATGCACCGGAATTAAAATATTGTGCAAGAATATTTGTTCGTTTCCATATCCATCTGCTGCCCACACTTCGCGTTGGCCGAGGTTTGCTTTTCCGCCTTGTTGGTTGTAAAGCATGCCAATTGACATGCCAAATCCAATGCCTGGAAACATGAGTTCACCGTTTACACCGGCAGAGTATCCTATAGTGCTTGAAACGTCAACAAGGTCTTGTTTGAATTTTAAACTATTCACAGATACTCCGGCTGTGCCTGACCATCTGAATTGTGCATTTGCTGCAGGTGCTGCTAAGCAGAGAGCAAGAATCAGCAAAATTGAGCTAAACAGTTTATTCATTTTCTTTGGAATTAGTTAGTGTATTAAAAAAATAATAGTTTAGTTATTGAAGAATTTAGCAAGCTCAGATACGGCAACTGTTTGCTGTTCTCCTGTTTGCATGTTTTTTATAGTAACAGTGTTGTTGTTAAGTTCAGTTTCTCCAACAAAAGCAACAAATGGCGTTTTGAGCGCATCTGCGTATGCCATTTGCTTTTTCATCTTTGTATTTTCCGGATATAGCTCGGCTGTGATACCGGCTGCGCGCAATTGCTTTATGATGCGCAGTGAGGCTGCAGCTTCGCTTTCACCAAGGTTGGTGAACATCACAGTTCCGGCTTGCTCAATCGATTCGGGATAGAGATTGAGTGTGTTGAGCACGTCGTAAATACGGTCTGCACCAAAAGAAATACCTACACCTGAAACTCCGGGCATACCAAACACACCGGTTAGATTATCATAACGACCACCACCGGTGATTGAGCCAATTTGCACATCAAGCGCTTTTACTTCAATGATTGTACCGGTGTAGTAGTTGAGACCGCGCGCCAACGATACATCCAAGTCAAGCTCAGCTTTAAGACCAAGAGCAAGTGTTTGCTCTACAACAAACTTCAACTCTTTCACACCAAGTGAGCCAATTTCGCTAGTGGCAAGAAGTTCTGTGAGTTTTGCCAAACGCTCATCAACCGAGCCGTCTATGCTGAGTATCGGTTGAAGAGTTTTTATAGCTTCTTCATTCAACCCGCGTTCGCGCAACTCATCGTTAACGGCATCAATACCAATCTTATCAATTTTGTCAATAGCAACAGTTATGTCAATAATTTTGTCGGGAGCACCGATGAGCTCTGCAATACCGGCAAGAACTTTACGGTTGTTTAGCTTTATGGCTACGCGCACACCCAGACGATCAAACACCATGTCAATCATCTGCAGCAATTCCACCTCATTGAGCAATGAGTCAGAACCTACAACATCGGCATCACACTGATAAAATTCACGATAGCGGCCTTTCTGAGGGCGGTCTGCACGCCACACTGGTTGTATTTGAAACCGTTTGAACGGAAATTGTATTTCATTTCTGTGTTGCACCACGAAACGTGCAAAAGGCACAGTTAAATCGTAGCGTAAACCTTTTTCTGAAACTTTATTTGTGAGATGCACATAGTCTCCGTCGGCAATCATTTGTGAATCTGCTCCGCGCAACCAATCGCCTGAATTTAATATTTTAAATAAAAGTTTATCTCCTTCTTCGCCATATTTGCCCATGAGCGTTGAAAGATTTTCCATAGCCGGAGTTTCAATCGAGCGAAATCCGAACAATCCGAATACTTCACGGATGGTGTTAAATATGTAGTTGCGACGTGCCATTTCTATGGGTGAGAAATCGCGAGTGCCTTTTGGAATCGACGGTTTTTGTGCCATTTTATTAAGTCTTTAGTTATTTTGGTTGCAAATTTACGCAATTTGCATGAAAAATAGGTGACAATAGCTTATAAAAAATGTAACGCACACCGACTTTTGCCAATGTGCGTTATATTTTCTTAGTGTCCTAATGCTTGTATTTGCACAGAACACTCATGAAATCAAAAACAGATTATTGCAATGTACCTGCTTCTGCTTGTTGAATCATTGTCTCGTTTGCGTAAATATAAATTTCTACGCGACGGTTTTGTGCACGACCTTCTGCAGTGTCATTTGATGCTACATAGTCTGTCATGGGGCAACCGGTTGCAGTGAGACGGCTTGAGTCTACGCTTTTACCTGCGAGGTATGATTTAACTGCGTTAGCACGGTTGGTAGCAACTTTTTCGTTTGCTTCGTATGTACCGGTATTGTCTGTGTAACCGAAAATTTGAACGTCTGTGTTGAGGTTGCTGTTCAAGCTGCTTGCAAATTTTGTGAGGTCTGCTTGAGCTTGGCTTTTAAGTGCTGATTTGCCTGTATCGAAGAGGATACCACCATCGAAAGTAACTTTGATTGCTTGCAAGCCGTTTGCGTCAGTTGTTTGTTCAACTGTTGCTTCTTCAGCCAATGCAGCAGCAAGTTCTTGTTGTTGTTTATCCATCTTTTTACCAATGAGCACACCTGCACCGGTACCTACTGCAGCACCTACTGCAGCACCAATTGCAGCACCTTTACCTTTGCCGATAAGTGCGCCGATACCTGCACCAAGAGCTGTACCGCTAGTACCACCGATGAGTGCACCTTTGCCTGTGTTGGTCATTGAACTGCAAGCAGTTTCGCCGAAAAGAAGTGCCGATGCCAAAAGAGCGATTGACACGTTACGTAAAATTTTCATGAGTGATTGTTATTTATGTTATGTAATAATGGTCTTTACTTTTTGAACAATTGCCGACAAAAGTAAGCATTAATATCGTATAATGCAAAACTAGTGCGCAAATTTTTGACTATTTGCTATTTTTTTAGATTCGTTCAAGCACGGTCTTCACTAAATCACGCACACCGTTCTTGTAATTAGGATTTGCTTCTTCATTAAAACGGTTTGCTATAATGCAGCATACGGTCATTGCTTTGTGACCCATAAGCTTGCCTAAACCCTGCAATGGCGCAGATTCCATTTCATAATTGGTGACTTTCCGACCTTTATGCTCAAATGCTTCAAGTCGGCGATTTAAATCCGGATTTGATAGCGGTAATCGTAGCTCGCGACCTTGCGGACCATAAAATCCAACGGCTGAAATTGTGTTGCCGCGTACCATGTCCGTACCTCCAATGCGTTCTACCAATTCTTTGTCGGCATCTACAATGTACGGTTTTGCCCATAGCGGATTCCAATTGGTAGCTTCGCAAAGTGCGTGCTCAAATTCGAGATCTGCAACTTCATTGCGCCCTGCGTAGTAGTTGAGCACACCGTCAAAACCTATTGATTTTTCTGCAATCACCGGTGTCCCAAGCGACAATTCGGGTTGGAGTGCTCCTGATGTACCTATGCGAACCAACGTCAGTGTGCGGTGTTCGGGCTTTACTTCACGTGTTTTAAAGTCGATATTGGCAAGAGCGTCAAGTTCGTTGATAACGATGTCTATGTTATCCGGGCCAATGCCATGGCTCAAACACATTATGGGTTTACCTTTGTATGTGCCGCCAATTGTGTGAAATTCGCGCGAACTAACTTCAAATGTTTTCTCATCAAAAAATGATGCAACCATGTCTACTCTACCCGGGTCGCCTACCAATATAACTCTGTCGGTTAGCTGCTCGGGGGTGAGATGTAAATGAAATACCGAACCATCGGCATTTATTATAAGTTCTGATGATGGGATTACTTTAGCCATAAGATTGGATAGTTAATTGAGATAATTAAACAAACAAATGATTTAGTCTAATAAAACGTTTGAGATAACGTTTAAGTTCATTATTTTGTGACTTTTATATGCTCACGTGCGCATATCTGCCGCCCGGCACTGAGACAATCAAATCTGCCATCTCAAGTTGGAATAGCAAGTCTGATAGATCTGCGTATGTCTTTCCGAGTTTTACTATCATGTCGTTGATTGTAAACTCCGGGTGCTCTTTGATGAGGTTAAGCAATTCTTCTTGCGCCGGCGGAAGTGTCAATTTTAGCTCTTGTTGCTCGCCCTCAACGGGTTTGCGTGTCCAAGATAATTCGTCGATAATATCATCGGCAGAGGTCAGCAAATGCGCTGTCTGATTTGCTATCAACAGATTGCAACCTTGACTGTATTTGTCGATTGTTCTACCCGGCACGGAAAAAACTTCGCGGTTATATGCCCCCGCTATTCTAGCTGTAGCCATTGCCCCTCCGCGCACGTCCGATTCTACGACCACAGTCGCATCGCACAGCCCGGCGATGATGCGATTGCGAGCCAAGAAATTGCCTTTATGTATCTGGTCTGAGGTGTTGTATTCTGTTACCAATCCACCTCCCTCTGCAATTATACGCGCAGCAACATCGCGGTGGTCTGCCGGATAGATTGTGTTTAGCGGCTGAGCCATGACTGCTACGGTTGGAACACCATATTTAAGTGCTGCTCGGTGCGCCGCTACGTCTATGCCGTATGCCAATCCGCTAACTATAACCAAGTTGTCTATTTGTTGACTTAGCGTTTCTACCAAGCGCGTAGCAAATTCAGCTCCGTATGTAGTCGCATGACGTGTGCCAACTATCGCTACTGCATGCGCACAATCTAAATTTACCGATCCGAGTTTATACAACATCACCGGTGCATCGTTGCACTCAGCAAGCCGCCGCGGATAATTGTTGTCGTTAAAATAGCACCGCTCTATGTGTGAACTATCAGTGAACGCGCGCTCGCTAACTGCTTGTCGCAGTAGCGAGTCGCGATATTCACGATTTAGTAGCTTTTTGTGCAGCTGCGTTAACGCCATAAGACTATTGTCGGTAGCGTTGAAGAAATTTTCTTCGCTGCCAACTCGCCCCAACAATTGCGACGCGGTTGTAAAGTTCAATCCGCGTATCATTGAAAATGCTAATTTATAGTCTTCGGCATCGCGTAGCATAGCTTATTTTAAATAGTCTTTGAATACTTCGGCCAACACTTCTCCGCGCGTCAATTGTCCATTTTCTACGCATGCCACTGATACTTCCGCTTTCAGCACCGGAGTGCCATCTTCTTTGTACAGATCTTGCTGAAATACGAACTTCGGTCCGCGTCGGGCTATGTTCAAGCAACTAATAAACTTTTCATCACTGCGCAGGGGTTGTTTGTAATCAACCACTATGCGTGCAAGCACCGGGTCAATGCCGCGTCTATGCATATCGGCAAATGTTAATCCGGCTTCCCGACAAAACTCGTGGCGGGTGTGCTCAAGATAGTGTAAATAGTTGGCATTGTTAACTATGCCTTGATAGTCAAGCTCGTAGTCGCGAACTTGCATGGAGAGAGTGAATGTATATTGGTCTGTATTCATTGTTTGTATTTATGAGTTTACGCCTTATGCATGGGACGCAAAAGATCGTTAACTGTTTTTACGGGGTTGAAGGTCGATACCGGAACTTCTACGAATATAGTGTTCCAATCGCTCATCGCTCCGTTCCAAAGCCCGGGTAGCTCAAGAGCGCGTAAGTCACGACCGGCAAGCGATTTTTCGCTGATAAATCCGGTGTTGTGATCTACGTGGTTAGCCAAATTATAGTGATTGCCGCTCAAGTCTTTAATGTAGCATACCAAATCAACCGGATTGAAGTGAGTGGCATTTTGCATCATTGCCAAGCTTTCTGCATCTTTAGTGTTGATTTGAGTTGACTCCAATATTTGGGGTGACGCTGTGCCATCTTGGTTATATGCAATGTACGGGCCACCGCCGGGTTCGCCTTCATTTCGCACCATACCGCAAACGCGTAGCGGGCGGTTGAATTTTGCTTTAAACCATGCTGCTTTTTGCTCATTGCTGAGGGTGGGGAGGCCATCGGCTTTGATGCACAATGTTTCAGCAGCAAATGTTGTCATTTCTGCCAAATCTTTGTCTGTGTATGTGCCGTCGTTGAGAAGTTTTGTATATTTTTCAATTTTGTCGTGTGCCAAAATCAATGTACCGGCAATGATTTTCTTGTATTTTATTGTGTCGGCACGATGTGTGTCGGGCACTACGTTGTCAATATTTTTGATAAACACCACTGTGGCATCTATATCACCCAAATTTTCAATCAGAGCACCATGGCCACCGGGACGGAATACTAGATTGTCGTTATTGTCGCGAAATAGCGTATTATCAGGATTAACGGCCACTGTGTCGGTCGACGGTTTTTGCTCTGATAATGAAATATTGTATTTCACTCCGGTGAGCTTTTCAATGCCTGGAAGCACATCGTTTATCTTTTGTGTGAATAGCTTGTGGTGGTTAGCTGATACGGTGAAATGTACGTTTACTTTGCCGTTTGTTGCTGCCGTTTGTGCGCCTTCAACCAATTGCTCTTCAAGCGGTGTACGCGTTGTATTGTCAGCATATTTATGGAATGTCAGCAAGCCTTTTGGTAGATTACCATAGTTCATGCCTTCTTCACCTACTATTGCTGCAATAATTTCTTTTTGACGGCCTTCTGCGGCTAATTCATCTGATGTCTTGCCGTGATTTTTTACGAGTGTATCATCAAGTTGACCTTTAAATGGCAATTCATTAAGGTGTGAAATGAGTTCGGCTACGGGCGATCCCGGTTTGGCAACATTCTCATCACCGTTCACAAATGCGAACAATGCTTTGAACATACGTGATGCTGCACCTGATGCAGGCACAAATTTGCATACATCGCCGCCGTCGGCAAGATATTTATCCCAACGAGCAACAGCTTTTTTCTCAAATTCGCTGTCAGGAAGTAGTATGCCGTTACCTACTGTGGCTGATCCGGCAAGTTTCAAATAGGGAAAACCGGTTTTGAAGCGGTTGAGTTGAGTGTTGAGCGTATCGGTTGTGATACCTCTGTTCTCCAATGTGTTTAAATCGTTATTAGTCAACATAATGCTGTATGTATTTAAGATTGTTATTGAGAAATTCGTTTCATGAGATTATAGGCTGATACAACACCAAGTTCTCCGGCTTTGCTCAGGTCGGCAACACCGCCCTGACGATTTCCGTTTTTAAGGTAGAGATAGCCGCGATTGTAGTATGCTTCAGCAAGATCTGATTTTATGCTGATAGCCATTCCGTATGCTTCAATCGCTTTGTCGTAGTCACCACGTTTCACCAACATATTGCCTTTGTTAAACCATGCAAAAGCATTGCGGGGTGACAGCTTGATAGTTGTTTCGAGGTCGTCAATAATTTCATCTATTTTCTTGCGTTCAAGCACACCGCGATTGTTCTGCGCTGTGCCGTCTTTGCTCGGTTGTTCTTCAAGCTCAACCGAGCTTTCCAACTGACGTGCCAGCGCTTGAGCACGAAGCATATAGGCCGGAGAATAGTCCGGACTTAATGCAATTGCACGGTTGAGGTCTAGTATGGCAGAAGTATAGTCGTGCACAGTGATAAAGTCTAGGGCGCGTCCTATATAGTCAATTGTGCGCGGAGTGTGAGTTGAAATGTATGAATTGTAATATTCTATCGATTTAAAATGACGATCAATGAGTTCACTGTCTTGCAACTGAGGTATGTCGTTCGATACCAAAATTGCAAAACGCAGTGCTCGTGTTGCATTTAGCTCGTCAATTTCTTTGATGTAATATGAGTTTTGACGCAATTCTGACGATGAAGCATAGAATGTTAGCTCCATCATAGGTTCAATTTCAATGTTTATATTGCGGTCTTGCACTTTGCCGCGTATTGCCGTATTATTATACTCTTCGCGGAAGTCAGTGTTATCCTCTACTGTGAGCAATGTCGCAAATTCGCGACGTGCCAATTCTTCGGGGTCTTCGGTCTCTTCTTTGGCATTGTGCCCGTCAACTTTGCCATCTGTAGGACGTAACTTTTTGCCTATAGCCTTGGCCTTATTGCGGTCGTTTATTGCAGAATTCAAATTGCCGGCTAGACGATAATATTCGCTGCGCATATAATAACCGGTGGGAAAATCCGGGAACGCCTCGATCACATAATTCACATCGGCAATCGCCTTGTTAAATTGACGCAAGTTGCTATAAATTACCGAACGATTGTAGCGAGCTCGCATATCCGAAGGGTCCATCTTCAACACCTTAGTGAAATCGGCAAGCGCCTTATCGTTCGCATTTACTTCCATCTCAAGCAGTCCACGGTTGAACAATGCCAATTTGTTCATCGGCTCAAGCTCAATTGCATAGTCATAGTCACTCATAGCGCCAAACCAATCGTCAGTGCTATAGCGCAAATACGCGCGGTTTACATACAAACCTGCTAAACGTGGCTGCAATTTTATTGCGCTGTCAATATGTTTTATAGCTTCGGGATAGTTTTCCTTGCCCTGATGTATGGCAATGTCGGCACGCATGGTGTGCGCGTTAAATGAGTTGCCGTCTATTTCTAGCGCTTTATCTATATCTTTTATTGCAGCCACTGTGTCTGTGCGAGCCAAATTCAACCGCGCACGACCAAGATAGCCGTTGCTATAACCGGGATAGTGCTTCAGCAACTCTGTGAACGTTGAGTCGGCTGCCGCATAATCTTCAACTCCGGTCTGAGCAACCGCCATGTTAAACATCAATTGACGATTGAAAGGCACCAACGATAGTGCATGAGCATAGTCTTCGATAGCGCCGTGCTCATTCCCCAGATTTTGTCGGGCCACACCGCGCACTTCCCATGCATCTGTGATGAATGGGTTAAGCTCGATGGCTTTCGACGCATCTTCTTCTGCGCCACGATAGTCATCAAGATTTAGCTTCGCAATCGAGCGATAAAAATATGGCTTTGCCAAATATGGCTTTGCGGCTATCGCTTGATTGAAATATTGTATTGATAGCACATAGTCCTCAAAATACATTGCATTGCGGCCTACGTTTATCACTTGTTCCGTATTGATTTGTGCCTGCACAGCTTGTCCGGCAATCATAAATGCAGCAACCACGATTGCTCCGGCGCTCTTTGAGGCATATTTTAATATATTTGTCAACTTTTTACTTGGCTTATTATTAATATTACGTGCAAATGTACATAGAAAATCATTAAAAACTACAATTTTTCCCAATTTTCTTACTCCAATTTTTCACAAAAATGGCACACCCCGCTTACCGAATTGGCAGCAGGGTGTGCATGACGTATCTTTGTTGACGCAGGTCAGCGTAGCTGACCGTATTGTCAGCTTACTCTATGAAGAGTGAGGGGTTGAGTTTGCGGCAGTTGTAGTGCGATGACATGATTTCGCCATAGGCACCTGCTGAGCGGAGCACAAGCACGTCGCCGCGTCGAGTCTCGGGAAGCTCAATATTCTCTGCAAACACATCAGAGCTCTCGCAGATGGGACCAACAACATCGTATGTTTCCGGCTTGCGACCTTGCTCTGTGCCGGTGAGGTTGTCAATAGCATGGTGCGCTTGATAGAGTGCCGGGCGTATAAGCTCGGTCATACCGGCATCAACTATAGCGAATTGTTTCTTGATACCTTTCTTAACGTATATAACGCGAGTAACAAGCGTGCCGCATTGTGCAACAATTGAGCGGCCAAGCTCGAAATGTATTTCGCGACCGGGGCGTTGCGGTAACAAGCGGTTGAAGGTGTTGAAATACGATTCGAAATCGGGTATCGGATTTTGTGTGGGGTTGTCGTAGTCAATGCCCAGGCCGCCGCCAACATTGATTGATTTGAAACGTATGCCGCGAGCGCTGAGTTTTGCCAACAACATATTTATGCGGTTGCAAAGTATTTCGTATGGCTGTGTGATGGTGATTTGACTGCCAATGTGAAAGTGTAATCCGATGAGATGTACGCCGGGCAGAGCAATAGCGCGATCAATGACCGCATCAAGCTTTTCTAAGTCAATGCCGAATTTGTTTTCAGACAAACCGGTTGTGATATAGTGGTGGGTGTGCGCATCAATGTTGGGATTTACACGCAGGGCAATGTTTGCCACAACACCACGCTCGGCTGCTATTGCAGAAATCACTTCTAGCTCCGGAATTGACTCTACATTGAAACAGCCAATACCGATGTTTAGCGCATATTCTATCTCTTTATCAGTTTTGCCAACCCCGGCAAAAACGATTTTTTCAGGAGCAAAACCGGCATCTACAGCTGCTTCAATTTCGCCCATGCTGACTGTGTCAACACCAAAGCCGAAGGCTGCCACTTCGCGCAATATTGTAGGACAAGTATTTGCCTTTACAGCATAGTGCACATTAAAGTCACTGCGGCTTTTTGAGGCATTTTTTACAGCTTGCAATGTTTCACGCAATAAGCTTAAATCATAGTAATATAGGGGGGTGTCTACGCTAGCAAACATACCCGAAGTGAGTTGTTTAGTCATCGGCTAATTAATTTTTGTTGAATAAGTTTTCGCTTAGTCGGTTTAGAGCGAGTATTTTGTCATCTTTACGTACAACTACGGCTATATTGTAATTTGAACCACCGTATGAAATCATGCGCAGGGGAATGTCTCCAAGTGCTTCAATAGCTTTGGCTTCAAATCCACCGTTATGCCATTCCAAGTCGCCAACCACACAGATTATGACCATGTCGTGATCTACGGTGACAGTGCTAAATTCTTTCAAGTCGTCAACCAAATTGTCAATCCGACTTTGGCTATCTATCGACACAGTGACACCGACTTCACTCGTGGCAATCATATCAATAGCTATGCGATGTTTCTCAAATGTTTCAAACACTTTGTGCAAAAAACTATATGCAATAAACATGCGTCCTGATTTGATGTTTATTGTGGTGATATTGTCTTTTGCTGCTACCGCTTTTATTGTTTTTGTCGCGGGCGTATTGTAAATCACAGTGCCGGGTTTATTTGGCTCCATAGTGTTGAGCAATCGCACCGGAATGTTATGCAATCGAGCAGGCAACACACATGCCGGATGAAGTATTTTCGCACCGAAATATGCAAGTTCGGCAGCTTCCTCAAAGTGAAGCTCGCTGACCGGACTTGTGTTTTCTACATATCGCGGGTCGTTGTTGTGCATGCCGTCTATATCAGTCCAAATCTCAATTTCATCAAGTTGAAGAGCTGCACCTATTATCGACGCTGTATAGTCGCTACCGCCACGTTGCAAGTTGTCAACATCGCCATATTCGTTGCGGCATATAAAACCTTGAGTGAGATAGAGGTCGGCATCGGGGTTCATGTCTACCAAACGTTTCAAACGCACTGTGATATATTTCATATCCGGCTCTCCGTTCTCGTCGGTACGCATAAATTTCAATGCAGGGAGCATGACTGAACGTACTCCGGTAGAGTGTAGGTATGCATTCATTATTGCGGTCGACATCAACTCGCCTTGCGCAAGTATTTCTTTTTCGTCGGTATCGGTGAAATCAACACCCACCAGTGAACGAATGTATGCAAAGCAACGCGACACTTTTTCTGCAGCATCAGTGCGGGCTGCTTGTGCTGCCGCATGGTCTATAGCTCCGCGTCGTGTGCCAACTCCGGTTTTTGAACCACCAAATAGTTCTGCTATGACGTTTTTATATTTGATTTCAAGAGCGTTGATAGTGTCACGAGCGCCTGCTTGATTTTTCTTATACAAGTAGTCGCATATTTCCACCAATGTGTTTGTTGTTCCCGACATTGCCGAGAGCACAATAACATTCTTTCCGCGAGATGACACTAACGAGGCAACGTTTTTTATTCGTTCAGCCGAGCCGACCGATGTGCCACCAAATTTCAGTACGTTCATTCTTACAATACGCTGTTAATAATTTAGCGGCGCAAATTTACAAAAAAATACGCATATCTGCCACTATTTCCCCGTTAATAATCACCTACTAACGATGCCGATCGCTATTTAATCAGCAACGTACGCCCCGGTCGACGTGGCTTTTCTGCCGGATAAGTGCCATTTTGATAGCCTAAAATCACAAAACAACGGGCTATCATATTGTCGGGGATGCCCCATTCTGAGAGCATCTTCGCCCCTTCAGGGTTGTCAAAAGTTTCCTCTCCACGAGCTATGATGCAACTGCTTATGCCGAGTGAGGTGGCCATAAGCACCATATTTTCAGCTGCGCAGAATGCATCGGGCACGCTATAAAGAAAATTCTTTTGCGCAAACACAATTATCACAGACGGTGCACCGTAAAATCCGCTTTTAATACTCGGATCGTCTATAATTGAAGGTTGATCTTTTGATACATAACCGCCAGCCAAGCGACTGCGATCCATGCATGCTACGTTTAATTTTCCTATATGCTCAACGAGTGTCGCATTGTGCACACCAACTATCACTGAGCGTTGCCCGCCACCGGCGTTGGGTGCATACACACCGGCCTCAATAATTTGTTCGAGGTCTTCTTGTGGTATTTGTTGCTCGGTATATTTGCGTATAGAACGGCGGTGTTTGATTAGTTCAAGTAATTCCATATTCTAATATTTAATTTCTTTCCAGCATTGCGGGTCGGCAGCGAAGAAGGAGTGATGATAGCCGTATGCAACAGCCGGACATCCACGGCAAAATCTCAGTAGCTCGCACTTTGAGCACTTTTGCATCTTCTCATGTTCGCGATACACATTTTCTGCTTCACCGTTGAATATATCGTAGATTGGAGTTGCCACATCATCAGATGCTGGCGAAAATAGTTTTCCTATCGGCGACTCAAAGCGTCGGCATGCCATCACTTGCCCTGTCGGCAAAATTGTGATGTGACAATTTGCACAATTGCAACCATCATAGATAGTGTCTTCATCCAACCCTTCCGGTATTTTAAACAGTCCTTTTTCGTATAAATAGAGCGTCCACAAATGGTCTTTAAGGTTGAATGTCGTGTCGCTATCTTTGTATTTTTCGTATCGTTGCCATAATGTATCAAGCAAATCACGATATTCAAGTGGCTCTATATGTGTGCGCTCACTTATAGCTTTTGCTTGAGACGTAGGACAATATCGGCCAAATGCAAAGATATCCACGTGATGTTCCACCACGAGGTCTACAATTGCGGGTATTTCATGTATGTTTGTCCCACTAACTGTTGTCATTATTGCGCAATGCAATCCGGCATCACGAATTGTTTTAATCGCTTTTAATGTGCTGTCAAACGACCCCGGTTTGCGTATAGCATCGTGGGTTTCTCGCAGCCCGTCTATGCTCAGTTGATATTTGCGACAACCCAGTTGCTTCAGCCTTGCGCAGACCTCGTTAGTGAGATGAAATGGATTGCCCATTATAGTAAATGGAATATTCTGCTCATGTAGCACTGTGAGTATATCCCAAAAACGAGAGTGTAGTATTGGGTCGCCTCCGGTGATATAGAAATACGGCATTCGCCCCATTCGCTCACACATTTTTGTGCAAGTGTCTATCACTGATAGGCACCTTTCCCAACTCATCTCCACCAATTTGGGATGACCTTCACTGAATATGTAACAATGCTCGCAACGTTGGTCGCAAACATCTGTTATGTGCCATTGAAAAGCAAAATATTCCATTTTACGTCAGGTGATAAGGTTTATTTGTCACCTGCGCCGCAAGCGCTACCGCAAGCTGCGGGTTTCTCTTCTTTGTCACCTGAACCGCAAGCGCTGCCGCAAGCTGCGGGTTTTTCTTCTTTGTCACTTGAACCGCATGCGCTGCCGCAAGCTGCGGGTGCACCTGCTTCTGAGTTGAGTACGCGTTGAGCACTGTGGCCAAAGCCAAATTCGTTTGAACGTTTCATAGTCGGTTGTAAAATTAAGTTAGTAATCTTGTGATACTGCAAAGATAATACGTAAATATCATATTTGCAATAAGTTACCTAAAAGTAACCGACTCCTCGAATTTGCGATATGGCTGATAATCAAATGTTTATCAAATAATGTTTTTTGAATTTTATCGGTCGATGCGCATAAATTCGCCGTTTTTGTCGAAAATCAGTTCTAACCGATTTGTAAGCTTAAGCTCATAACCATACGCATCACGCTCTACTTCAATCACTTTCTCTCCCGGATATGTAGATTGAATGTATTCGCCTATGCTTTTGGGTAGAAGATTTATGGGCACACTGATCGAAGCATGTTCACAGTCTATCGATTCCCATTGGTTGCGCGAGTTAAAGTCTATTTCAACACCATTGTCAAGGGTGATGTCGTAGGCGATGCCGTGTGCCTCGTGATCACGCTCAATATTGATAATTTTTGCTGATGGGAAATTAATGGCGACATAATTCTTCACTGCCGGCGGAATGTCGCTCTTTGTACAACCGCTGATAGTGGCTGCAATAGCAAGCAAAACGAAGATAAAGGATAACTTCTTAATCATGACTCAATAATGTTTGGTATTCATTTGCGAAGTTACAAAAATATTTCTGCAATGCAAGTTTTTTAACAAAAATATTTGATGTTCAGCCAAATAACTGCTTTATTGTTACATTTATTACAAATACTAAATGAGACATTTTTTCAACGTCTGCCTTTTTCTTTGACTTGCGTAAGTTTATCTAAATTCTTAATTTTGCGTATGGTACATTGTTTACCCATATTAATGTTATAAATTAAACCTTATAACTAAACGCATTTAAAATCAACCTACTATATATGGATATTTCAATTGAAACTGCAACTATCGACGATGCCGAATTTGCCGCTTGGACTGTGCTAACAGCTTTAGATATGTCAACCGAAGATATGGCGGCTGTAGTGAAGTGCTGTGAAGATGATAATACAATTTATTCTTGGCGAAATGCACTGATAGCAAAGGCTGACGGCAAAATAATAGGCTGTTTGATTGCTTATGACGGTGCGGTCTATAGTAGTCAGCGTGAGTATACCTGGCAGATGCTTTGGAACGATTTCGATCCCGATTATGTGAAAAATATAGCGATGGAAACCTCTGCAGGTGAGTATTATCTCGATTCTATGGCTATTTTGCCTGAATATCGTGGCCACGACATTGGCAAATCACTCATGTTTGAGGCAATTAAGCAAGGTAGACTGCAAGGCCTCAGACAATTTGGTTTGATTGTTGATGTCAATAAGCCAAAACTGTATGATTACTATCAAAGTATTGGTTTTGAAAAGGTAGGAACAATTGAATTTTTTGGCCATTTCTATGATAAACTTCAACTCAACTTGTGATTGATGATAGAAAGTTTTTGATGATGGCTGCACCGGCAGTGGTGATGATACTTTCAGGGTGATATTGCACTGCGTATATCGGCAGTGTGCGATGTGAAAATGACATAAGATTGCCGGCAGTGTCTATTGCGGTTGCCTTTAGACAATTGGGTAGGGAGTAATTGTCTACTATCCATGAATGATAGTGACCAACTGTAATTGGTTGAGCTATAGATTTATATAGCACATCGTTTGTGTCAACATTAACGAGTGTAGATTCGTGGCCGTGCAACGGCTTTTGTAAGTTTATCAATTTTGCACCAAAAAATTGTGCTATCGCTTGAAATCCAAGACAAATTCCGAGCATTGGAATTGCTGCGTGATATTTCTCAATTACATCCATAAGCAATCCGGCTGCCTTTGGAACATTTGGCCCGGGAGAAATAATTATTGCATCGTAGTCATGTATATTATTGAGCTTTGTGTCATCATTGCGCAGCACATCAACTTGTGTGCCATCAATTTGCCTCACTAATTGCACAACATTATATACAAATGAATCGTAGTTATCTATTATTAGAATTCGCATGCTTATGTAAATTTTATGCGAAGTTACGTCATTTTATTTTTATTACCTCACAATAAAGCCTTAAATTTGCATCTTAAAAGAACAGAAATGCTAACAAACATCACAACGCTGCGCACTAAAATGAATGAGTTTGGCTTTTCGCACAAACCATTTGTTTTTGTCATAGATTATGAAATGGACAAGTGCTTGTTTTTTGATGACCCTATGACTTGTACAGAAATTAATTGGGCAACTGAAAAAGCAAGCAACTACTCACGTGTATCAATTGATAGTGTTAATTCGCCAAAGCTTGAAATTAAACACATGTTGAGCCTTGATGATTATAAACGTAAATTTGATGTCGTACGGGCCGGGCTAATGCATGGCGATAGCTTTTTGACCAATCTAACTGTTGGCGTTGAAGTGGAGTGTAATTTGACTTTTGCTGAACTGTATCAACGTTGCAATGCTAAATATAAACTGCTAATCCCAAATGAATTTGTGTGCTTTTCGCCGGAAAGTTTCATAACTATAAATGCAGATAAAATTTATGCATACCCAATGAAGGGCACAATTGATGCCACATTGCCTGATGCTGAAGCGCTGTTAATGAATAGCTATAAGGAGAAATGCGAGCACAATACTATTGTAGATTTATTGCGAAATGATTTGAGCATGATTTCGGAAAATGTGCGCGTTAACCGTTATAGATATATTGACCGCATTAAAACTCAGTCCGGTGAAATATTGCAAACAAGCTCGGAAATCGTGGGCAACCTTACATCTGATTGGCACAAGAATATTGGCAATATAATTTGCGAATTGTTGCCTGCCGGCTCAATTTGCGGCGCTCCTAAGCCCGCAACCGTGCAGTTGATTGCCGATGCCGAGCATTCACCACGTGGTTGGTACACCGGCGTTTGGGGCTATTATGACGGCGCTAGTCTTGATACGGCCGTGATGATAAGATGTCTTGCTTATGAAAATGGAAAAATATTTTTCCACAGTGGTGGCGGCATCACTGTGAATAGTTGTGCAGAGGATGAATATAATGAAGTGTTACAAAAAATATACATACCAATAAAATGAAAGACTTATTATTTATAGAAACTATGCGCGTAGTTAATGGCGAAATTGCAAATTTACAAGGTCATATCAATCGTATGAGCAATACGATGACTGAAGTATTTGGCCATAAATCTGATTTATCGCAGTTGTTTGAGCTTGCAATACCAACTGACGCTGGAAAGTGCCGAATTGTCTACGGTGAACAAATTAAATCAATTGAATTTAGCGATTATATTCCACGCATGGTCAATTCGCTAAAATTGGTAGATGTCGGCACTGATTTTGACTATCACTTGAAATATGCTGATAGGTCGGCACTCAACTCACTGCGAGAACTGCGCGGTGATTGCGATGAAATTCTAATAGTCAAAAACGGATACATAACTGATACATCATATTCTAATGTAGTGTTTACCGACGGGCAACATTTTGTTACTCCATCAACTTTCCTCTTACCCGGAACCATGCGCGCCTCATTATTAAATTCAGGATTAATAACCGAGGCTACGATTACTCCGAGCAACATAAAGCATTATACACATGTTGCCCTCATAAATGCCATGCTCCCTCTATACTCGTTGCCTTTTAT
>CAYSLD010000015.1:0-23974 GCA_964431795.1 uncultured Bacteroides sp. | reverse complement strand
GCAAACTCGACAAAGAAGAGTTTATCGGTAAAGAAGTTGTTGCAAAACAAAAAGCTGAAGGCGTGTCGCGCAAGAGCATAGGCTTGGAAATTCAAGGCCCGGCAATCGCTCGCCACGGCTACGAAGTGCTCGATGCTGACGACAATGTTATCGGCGAAGTTACCACCGGATACCGCTCAATCACCCTCGACAAAAACCTGGCTATGGCCATGGTCAACATTGCCAACGCAAAACTTGGCACCGAAGTGAAAGTGCGCGTGCGCCGCAAAGTGTTCCCCGCCGTAGTTGTCAAAAAACGCTTCTACACCCCCAACTATAAAAAATAAACAAAACAAAAATAACAAAACCACTATTCATTATTTTTTTAACCATGACAAAATATCTTCCCAGCCACGAGTACGCTCGCGTAGAAGGCAATTTCGCTTTCATCGGCATCTCTGCATTTGCAGCAAAACAACTTGGCAACGTCGTTTATGTTGATATGCCCGAAGAAGGCGACGAAGTTGCAAAAGACGAAGAATTTGGCGCTATCGAAAGTGTGAAAGCTGCCAGCGACCTCTACTCTCCCGTTAGCGGTACTGTTGTAGAAGTTAACGAAGCTCTCAACGACAATCCCCGCCTTGTTAGCGACGACCCCGAAACTAACTGGATTATCAAAGTAGAACTTAGCGACGCTTCAGAGCTCGACAGCTTGCTCGACCAAGCCGCTTACGACGAACTTTGCGCAAACGAACAACACTAAAAAATATATCTTACCGTGTAGGGACGTGTTGACTTGCACTGTGCCCGTTGGCACACGTGCAAGTTGTGCGTCCCTTCACACATAATTTATCAAATACCATTATTACTACTAACTATGGCTCAACATAGATATTTCCCGCACACAGCCGACGACGTACAAGCTATGCTTGAACGCTGTGGTGCGCAAGCTGTTGACGATCTCTTCGCTGATATCCCCGAACAGTTGCGCATGAAAAGCGGCTACAACTTGCCTGCTGAAATGAGCGAGGTTGAGTTGCGCCGCTTTTTTGACTCACTACGTGCCAAAAACACCCCGCTCGTTTGCTTTGCCGGCGCCGGTTTCTATGACCGCTACGCCCCCTCTGTGATACCCTCACTCATGGCACGCAGCGAATTTCTCACTGCATACACCCCCTATCAACCCGAAATCTCGCAAGGCACCCTGCAATACATCTTCGAATATCAATCACTGATGTGCGAGCTCACCGGCATGGATGTGTCGAACGCTTCAATGTACGACGGTTGCACTGCCACTGCCGAAGCTATGATGATGTGCGTTGCCGCTGCTCGCAAACGCAACCGCGTGCTCATCTCTGAAACTGTGAACCCCACAGTGCGCGAAGTGGTGTCGACCTACGCTCGCTACCACAAAGTGCAACTCGACCTTATCCCCGCAGTTGACGGTGTTACCGACCGTGCCGCCATGCAAGCTATGCTCGCCGACGGTAACGTTGCCGGCGTAATTCTTGCCTCGCCAAACTACTATGGCATACTCGAAGACTACAGCGGATTTGCCGATGACATTCACGGCGCAAAAGCCCTCATGGTGCTCAACTGCCACGCTGCAGCTCTCGGTGTTGTTAAATCACCGCGTGAATGGGGCGCTGACATCGCTGTTGGCGAAGCCCAATCACTTGGCATGCCTCTAAACTTCGGTGGCCCGTATCTTGGATATATGTGCACCACCACAGCACTCATGCGCAAAATGCCCGGACGTATCGTAGGCGCAACTACCGACGAAAAAGGCCAACGTGTGTTCGTGCTCACCTTGCAAGCTCGCGAGCAACACATCCGCCGCGAAAAAGCAACATCAAACATCTGCTCTAACCAGGGCGTGATGACACTTTACGCTGCTATGTACCTCTCTGTGATGGGTGCTGAAGGCCTGCGCGAAGTCAACGAACTCAGCTATGCCGGCGCTCACTATCTCGCCGACGAGCTCGTGAAAACCGGCCTCGTAGAGCTACTATATCCCGAACGCCCATTCCTCAACGAATTTGTTGTGAAATGTACAAAAGTTTCTGCCGACGACATCCTTCTCGCCGCAGAAGCTCAAGGCATACTCGCCGGTGTGAAAGTTGCTGACGACCAACTCATGTTGGCTGTCACCGAAATGCGTTCACGCGAAGAAATTAACACGCTTGTTTCAATTGTAAGTTTACTTGGTAGCGATGAATAAAGATTTTTATAGCAAACTGATTTTTGAGTGCTCACGCCCCGGACGTCGCGGCTATTCGCTCCCGGTCAACACTTACGCATCATCTTTGAGCAGCCTCCCCGCTGAGTTGCAACGCTCTAAAGCTCCCGAACTCCCCTCTGTCGACGAGCCCTCTTTGGTGCGCCACTACAATAACTTGAGCACTAATAACTTTGGCGTTGACACGGGCTTCTATCCCCTGGGCTCGTGCACAATGAAATACAACCCCAAAATCAACGAAGAAATTGCAGCCGACCCCGTAGTCGCTCACTTGCACCCGGCTCAACCCGCCGAAACTGTGCAAGGTGCCCTCGAAGCATACTACACCCTGCAACAACTGCTCGCTGAAATTGGCGGCATGAGCGAATTTACACTCAACCCGTTTGCCGGCGCTCACGGCGAATTAACCGGCTTGATGGTCATCCATGCTTATCACGACAGCCGCAACGACTTCAAGCGCACAAAAGTTATCGTTCCCGATAGCGCTCACGGCACAAACCCCGCTTCGGCTAATGTTGCCGGCTACACAATCGTTGAGGTTAAGAGCCTTGCCGATGGCACTATTGACGTTGACGACCTTGCCACAAAACTTGATGACACCGTTGCAGCTATCATGATGACAAACCCCAACACCGTTGGTATGTTCGAAAAACATATCCCGCAAATTGCCGAAATGGTGCACGGCGTTGGCGCTCTGCTTTACTACGACGGAGCTAACCTCAACCCCATGCTCGGCATTGCTCGCCCCGGCGATATGGGCTTTGACGTGATGCACATCAACTTGCACAAAACATTCTCTACTCCTCACGGTGGCGGCGGCCCCGGTGCCGGTCCTATCGGTGTGCGCGCAGGCCTTGAGCAATTCTTGCCCAATCCGCGTGTGGTTTACGACGAAGAAAACGATGAATATAGCGTGATCACTGACAACAAAGACGCTCTTGGCCGCATATCAGGCTGGCTGGGTAACTACCTTGTTGAACTTCGTGCTCTCACCTACATTCTCACCCTTGGCGCTGACGGCGTGGCTCAAGTAGGCCCACTCGCCACACTCAATGCAAACTACATTAAAGACTCGCTCAGCGACCTCTACGAGCTCCCCATCACGGGACGTTGCAAACACGAATTTGTGTTTGACGGCATAAAAGATAAATCAACCGGTGTTACCACTCTCAACATCGCAAAACGCTTGCTCGACTTTGGTTTCCACGCTCCAACAATCTACTTCCCATTGCTCTTCCACGAGTCACTCATGATTGAGCCTACCGAAAGTGAAAGCCGCGAAACTCTCGACCGCTTCATCGAAGTGATGCGCAACATCGCTAAAGAAGCTGCCGAAACTCCCGATGTTGTCAAAAATGCACCTTGCACCACTCCGGTCATCCATCCCGACGACACAGAGGCTGCTTTGCACCCCATCGTTAAATGGTCTGACCTTAACAAAGCTTAATAATGGTAAGTGCTGACCTTATAATCATTGGTGCCGGCCCCGGCGGCTATGAACTTGCCGCCGAGCAGGCACACAAGGGCAAAAATGTGGTGCTCATTGAGCGCGACCTGCCCGGTGGCACTTGTTTGAACCGTGGTTGCATACCCACAAAATGCTTGTGCGCCTCGGCTTCGACTGCTCTCACCATTGCCAATGCCTCGCAATTCGGCATAAATGTTGCCGCTTTCACCCCCGACTACAGTAAAGCTGCCGAGCGTATGCGCACTGTGGTTGACGGATTGCGTGACGGTGTGCGTGCTGCCACTGCTGCTTGCAACTGTGTGCAAGGTGAGGCCTCGTTTAATGCTGACGGCAATGTTGTTGTTGGCGATGAGGTTTACACTGCCCCGCAAATCATCATAGCAACCGGATCAAAACCGGCAGTATTACCGGTGCCCGGTGCCGACCTCACCATGTCGAGCGACGAATTTCTTGCTCTCGACAAATTGCCCGCATCTGTTGCCGTTATCGGCGGCGGTGTTATCGGCTTGGAGTTCGCATCTATCATGGCTGCATTTGGCACCGAAGTCACTGTCATTGAGTATTGCAAAGAAATATTGCCTCCGTTCGATAAAGAAGTGGCAAAACGTCTGCGCACCATGCTCACACGTCGCGGTGTGAAATTTATTGTCGGTGCTGCTGTTACAGCTGTTGCTGCTAACGAAAACGGTGGTCGCATCGTTACTTACAACGGTAAGAAAGGCGAAGAAACGGTTGCCGCCGACGCTGTGCTCATGGCTGTTGGCCGCCGTCCTGTGCTCCCCGCCGGACTTGACCTTTGCGGCATAGAAGTGTCGCAACGCGGATTTATTGTCACTGACGATAAGATGCAAACCACTCGCCCCGGTGTATATGCTGTTGGCGATTGCAACGGTCGACTCATGCTCGCTCATGCCGCAACGGCTCAAGGACGTGTGGCTCTCGGCGAAGATGTTGACCTTAGCGTCATCCCGTCGGCGGTGTTCACTGTCCCCGAAGCTGCTATGGCCGGTCTTACCACTGAGCAATGCGAAGCTCAAGGCATAGAATTTAAGTCAGCTAAGGCTATGTTTGCCGGAAATGGCAAAGCCCAAGCTATGGGCGAAGGCGAAGGTTTGGTGAAGGTGCTTTATTGTCCCAACACACGCAAACTCATTGGCTGCCACATTGTTGGCCCTCACGCTGCCGACCTTGTTGCTGAAACTGTGATTGCTATTTCGCAAGGCATGACTGTTGACCAAATAGCAACACACTTTGTGCACGGTCACCCAACACTCAGCGAGGTGGTGATGGCTGCTTGCGCTAATGCAAAATAGGCTTTGATATTTTGCCATATATAAATTGTGGCGGCAAACCTTTTTCAGGTCTGCCGCCACAATTCTTTTTAGTAGCTTGTGCGGAATGGAGGACAGGGTGGGGTGCGCGCGGCAAGGTCGGTGGTCGCTGCTGCGGCTGTTGTGGCACACGTGGCTGCACGTGTGGGGTTGCATCCGGCGTATGCAAGCTGAAGTGTGCGCCACACCACGGCTGTGAGCAGTTGCGATGTGGCCGGCTCGGTTGTCGTCACTGAGTCGGTGAGCTGAACGGCGAGGCCGTCGTCAGTGATTGTGTAGGTGGTTATCGTCTCACCGGCTTGGGCGGCAACTATAGCTATGGCTTGCTTGGCGAGTTGTGTGAGTGCCGCCTCGTGGTCATCGTTTATAACGGTGAGCAGGCCGTCGCTACGGTCAAGCGATGCCGACAAGCCGTCAGCAGCCATAATCATATCAATTATGGCGCTGAAAGTGAGTGTGACGGTCAGCATACGGCTTGCAAAGGTTTGTAAACGGTTGATTGTTTGGTGTAGCGATTGAGCAGGCGCATACCATAGTCAACCGAGAAGTAAAAGCGTGGGGCATGTTCGCCTACCAACACTTTTGTCATGGCCTCAGTGAGCTTTAGGTGGCGAGTTTCCATCAGAGTTTTCACACGCAAAGTGAGCTGTTTTGCGCGCATCACAGCCGGTTTGTCTTCGCAGTTAGTCTGAAGCTCTTTGTCGCTGAGTTTGCGGTATTTTGAGAAAATCATGCAGGCGTGGTCAAAAGAGATGTAATATCCGCCGGCCTCGTTGTATATGGTGAGCAGGGCGATGCGGCGTGTTGAAGCGCGGTGGCCGCGGTCTAGCTCTGTTTGTGCGGTTATCATGCACCGGCGAATGAAATCGCGGTTGCGAAGTTCGGTAAGTGAAGTCATTATGCTAATTGTTTTTGATACTAATATTATTGATTTTTTCTACGAGTTTGTCGCGCTGTGCGGTAAATGAGTTGAATGTTTCGAAAATGTCGGCAAGAGCAATGGTTGAATTGGTGATTTGACTCTCATAGAGCGCGCTGCCAACGTTGCCTGAGTCTGTTCTGCCGAGCAAGGCATCGCCTACGCCCGACACATCTTCAAACAATTTCAACTCCAATTCGAGCAGTTTGTGGGCTCCGGCATCGGCTCCGCTGCCTGTTACTTGTTGCGGCAAGGTGGTTGAGCGTCCGACTATGGGTATTACACCGTCGGCTGCACTCCAGCGTCGGCATACATCCTCCCAGGTAAATCCCGGCACTTTTTGGTCAACCGGAAATAGGAGCACACCTTTTGCCGAAGCACCCATCATGCGGTCAATGAGCACGATAAGGCGGTTGATGTATCGCTGTTGGTCAATCACGTCTTCGATGAATGGGTGCACCTCGCCGTCGATGAGTGGATAGTATTTAATCACAAACGGATGCGAGCCGGTTTGCGACATGTAGGTTGTGAGCAAGTCTCCACCGGGGGTGAGCCAGCGACAGCGCCATTTGAAGTCGATGTTCGGGCGTCGTCGCACTGTTGTCTCTATCGCCTCGAGTGTCCATATCTCAATCACGCGGCAACGTCCGTTGCGAGCGGTGTAAAAGTCGATGTCGTCACCGGCTATTGAGCACATCAGCGGGTCGATGGTGCCGTATAGCCCGCGCAACCACTCCATGCGGCGGCGGTCGTTGTTGCCAAAGCGCGCCAATACCTCGTGCATACTCATGTCGTGAAGCATACCTGCCATTTCTATATCAAGCCCGCGCGGGTCGCGAAAGTCGTTGGTGAAGAAGTTGTTCACGTTCACGTTGTCAACCCACACTCCGGCTCCGCCAAGCGGCCTTGTCTCGTAGACCACGCGCTGCACGGCACAGCCTGAGATGAGAAAGTCGCCCAGCATGCGGCTGTCAAGCTCGGCAAGGTCGTTGCGCACATCCACCGAGTTGTCCTCTTTGCTATACCTGCCACTCTCTGTGGTGAGGTTGCGGTATCGGCCCACCACGGTTTTAATGAGTCGGCCGATGAGGTTGTTTGTCAGCGGTTGGCGTCCGGATCGGGCCAGAAGGTCGCCCTCGCGCACGTTGTTGCCCATGCTGTCAGTGACAATGTCGCTCCATTGGTCGCCGTAAGCATAATTCTTGCAGCGTTTGCGCAAGGCACGCATTTTTGTGGCTCGTTCCCATTCGTTGTGTGCCGATTCTACCAATTGTTTATTCATAGTTGTCTGCTTTGGGTATAAGTGATAAGGCTGACTCGTTGAATATGTACCATTCGTCGCCGGGGTCGGTGACGGCCATTGCCGAGACTACCACCGGAGCTTTGCCGGTTGCTGTGCGGCAATACAGTGTGACGGTTGTGCCTAGTTGCACTGCCGCAGGACTGGCTGTGCCGCGTCGGCTGTAACGATTGGTGTTGAGTGCAATTTCACGTTGAGCGTTATCGTAGGTTTGTATGTTTGTTGCGTGTGTGCAGCCTTCAATTTGCAGCGATATCAAGCGGCGCACTTCGGCGCCGAGGCTGAATTGCCACACGCCGTCGGCTATGTTGGTAAGTGTGATCTGTGTGCTTATGTCGGTGCATACCAGATATTGCAGCGGAGCTGTATCAAGCAAATTCAGATACCATTGGCGCATGGCAGTGCTGAGGGCCGACGCAATGTCGTAACCCTCAAACACTTCTACTGAGCAGTCGCTGCGCTCTGCTTCAAGGCCTTGCGCTCTCCGCCACAATGCAAGCATTTGGGCGTCGGTGAGCTTCATCTGCTATTTTACGGCAACGATTTTCATGTGTGAATCCGGGTGACGGAGCACCAAGCATGAGGCTTCGGTGATGACGATGGCATCGGTGTTGCGCAAACCGGATGTGCGCAAGTTGAGTGTCTCGGTGTGGAAGGGCACGTGGCAGTATTTTGTCATGTAGTCAGGGTCGAGCACAAAACCGTCGTCGGCATGTCCGCACTGGTCGAATATCTCGCTGTGGAGCACGTAGAGTGAACCAAAATTTGAACGAATCTCTTTAAATTCGATGCCCCATTTTGTGAAGGTGCTGCCGGCATCGAGTGTCTTGTCGTACTTGATTTTTGAGAGGGCCTCAATCAAGCCGCTACCGCCGATGAGTATTTTGCGATTTGCACCGCCTGTGCCGGTGAATGCTTGGCGACAAAGGTCGATAAGCTTGTCTGACGACAAGGTTGCGGGGTTGTATTCAAATGTTTTGGTGGTTTGATTCCAGATGCCACCGGTGAGATACACTTCTTCTTTCTTGGTAGGGTCGCTAATCACGGCTTTGCTGCCGAAGATGAAGTTTTTCTCCATGCCTTGACGCATATCAATGATGGCAACCTCTTCTTGGTCGCTAAAGTTCCAGCCCACTTCTTTATTCGCAAGTTTTTGGAAGGTTGATTGCTCAACTTGCATCTTGAAAATCTGACAGTTGTTTGTCTTTTTCTTGGGCAGAGCTTCAAATTGTGCGGTTTGCACATCAAGTTCGGTGGCGGCACGTCCCATGCGCACAATTTCGCTGCCTTTGTCAATTCCGGTAAATGACTCTAAATCGGCCTCGTTTGTGGGCGCATTCACCCAAATTGTGGCAATTGTGTTGTCGCTCACTGCGGTGACGTAGAGCACCATTGGTTCGCCGTTTATCACTGTGCCGGGTACCAACAAGGTCTCTGACGGCGAGAAGATTGAGTTTTGTGCGGTATTAAAGCTGATTATGTAGTTGTCTTCGTCTTTTCTAATGGCATCTATGTCGATATCTTCGGCGATAGTAGTGCTGATTGGTTTGATGTCAACGGCATAATAGTCAACTTTCATGGCATTACATGAGCGTGCACCTGCGCAACGCGACAATTGGTCGATAGGTGTTGCCATGGGGCGGATTTTCACTATGCGTTCGTCAATGGCATTGCGCAATAGTCCGGGGGCATTTTCACGGGTGATTGTTGTGGTAAGTGGTGCTTCGTTTACATGTACGCCTTGGTCTGTAGTTGTGATGTTCATAACTTAAATAAAATAAATTGGTAAATAATAAATTAATAAATTGATAAAGGGTTAAAAGAAATAGAGTTAGTCCCAAAAGCCGGTGCGAATGTGTGAGAGGAAGGTTGGGGTTGAGTTGTTTTGGTTGTTGTCACCGGCAGGCACTTCGTAGGTGTGTTGAGGTTTTTCCTCGGGTTGTTGCGACTCTGGTTTGGCCATAGCTTGTGCGCAGCCGCGTTTATAGCCGCGTTCTTCAGCAGCTGCTATGGCTGCAGCTAATGCTGCCAAGTCGAATGACTGTGGTTGCTTGTCGGGCTCTGATGGCTCGGCCGGCGCCGGGTTTTCAGGGCTTTCAGCGAGCTCAGTGTTAACTGTAGGCTCGGTGTTTTCAGTGGGCTCGGTGAGCTCTGATGGTTGTGTGTTAGTTTCGTTGTCCATTTTTGATACTATTTGTAAAGTAATAAGTGAATGATGTGTTTAAGTTTTACGATTGCAAATTTAATATCAAAAATAGATTGTGTCAATACCAATTTAAATATTTAACATTACGTTAACATTTTGCCGATTTATTTGCTTAGGCTTGCAAGGTTGTGCGCACAGCTCGGCGTATAGCTTCGGCTTGTGGTGTTTCACCGCGTAAAATGTGTATTATTGTGCTGATATATTGTTCTTTATCGTGCAATCCGCACAGCCCGGCAACATTGCTGGCGCCGAGCATAGATTTTTGATTGTACACGCGCAGCACGCTGTTATAGTCTGATTTGGCTAAATAGCTGTGAAAGTCGCGGCAAAATTTCTCATACAATTTGCGAGGATTGATTTCTGTCACCAAGTTATTGATGTGCTCTTCGAGTGCACTGATGTCGGCAAAGCGGCCGTCTATGCGATATTCCACGGTGCGCTTCACGCGGTGACGTGTGTGTTGCAAGGCTTGACTGCGCAGATCGGCACGAAATTGGCTTAGCACGGAGCGCTTCACTTGTTCGGCTGCGCGGTCGGGATTTTGTTTCATGTACGATGCTACGGCGCGTATCACGTCTTCGAGCATCAACAAGTTTTCAATTTCGGCAACGTCAGGCACCATGATGTTTTTGCGGCGTAGATACGACACTTCACCTTCGTCGCGGCGGTCGCGATCCACTATGCCGCGTGCCGAGAGGTGGTGAAAACCGTTCAAATCATTGAACGTGCGTGTGGCCTCAATGACTTTGTTGCAGCTGCCCAACGATTTCACGCTGTAGTCGCGGAAAATCAGCGGGTAGAGATGCGAGTCGATTGAACGCTCATCGCCCTCGATGAATAGCACAGGCTTGCGCGCTCCGATAATTGCCATATACACTTCGCCGGTGAGAGCGTCGTCGCTGTCGGGCATAATCTGATATTCCCATGTGCCACCTGCGGCATCGCAACTTTGCACCCACAGCAAGGCGGCGTCGTGGCGCGACGAGGCAAACTCCAAGTCGTGTGTGACATATACCATTGTGCAGTCGGGGCGCATTTGCTCTATGCGGTTCCAAAGCGCTTGTATGGTTGTGGGGTGTAGAAACATCTCGGGGCTGTCAATTACAACTACCGAGCCTTTCGGCGCATAGAGCATAGCGGCACCGTAGTAGAGCACGGCACGTTCGCCGTGGCTGAGTCGCACGGCATTATATTTGTCGTCGCTGTCTTGGCGCGAGAATAGTATTTTGCCATTTTCTACCAACACCTTATTGTCGGGTATTATTTCGGCCCAAAGATGTATGAGCTTGTCAAGTCGGGTGGGGGTGAGTTGCGCTTTTTCGCCATTGCCGATGGCAACTTTATATTGCAGCAGATTGAGCAACTCATCGCTCATCATCAGAGCTAACAATCGCTCCAAGCGTGATTGAGGACGTGCTTTTTCTGCTGCGCTCAGCGAAGAAAGTGAGTGCAGACGGTCTATGGTGTTGTGCTCCGGGTCGGGCGCTCCGTTGTTGTATAGCGCATCAATCACCGATAATCGGTAGGCAGATTCGCCTAAATCTTCGCACATTTTATTTGTGAAACGTGTTTTGCCGGCACCGTTGGCACCAACAATCACAACTGTGTGTGTGGAGCGTGAGTCGATTACGTCGGGCTTAGCACCGTTGCTCTTTGCAGGTAGTATGATTTTCATGACGAGTGTTCGATTTTTAGTCAATGGCAAATATACGCTATTCCCCACCATTTACCAAACTTTTCGCCGAAATTTTATCGCTACACCATTCTTTGATATTTGATGGTGAAATTTAGATAATTGTTTGGTGTATATCAAAAAAAAACTTAACTTTGCGAAACAATATAAAAACAGTGCAACATTAGGTTTAATAAACTTTAAATTATGCCGAATAAATACCATTTCAGTTCTTGCAGATTTTTATTTGCTGTCGTTGTTGCGCTCTCATGCGCTTTGTCGTTGAGTGCATCAAATGACAATATTGTGATACAAGAATTGGTTAACGAATATACCATCAAAGACGCCAACGGTGAGATAGCTCAAGTGAAAAATGTTGAGACAATCACATTTTTGGCTCAACGCTCGGCCGACCGTGCTTTCGCTGTCACCGGCTATTCTGACGATATTAAAATTGACAAGGCTTCGGCCTCGGGCTCAAAGGCTATTTACACCAAAGACGAAGATGAAGACATCCTGTTTTCCGATGCCAAAATTTGCGTGCTGCCGATTATGCTCGAACCGAACAAAGCCGTGAAAGCAGTGTTTCAGAAAACATATACAAAGCCCGAGCAATTTTGCTTGGTGCCGCTCTACTCGTCATATACCATAAAGCACGGCAAATTTATTGTGCGAGTGCCAAAATCGCTGAGCGAGCGCATAAAAGTCACCCCTGATAATATGCCGGCATCAATGACTTTGACGCGTCAAGAGACCGGGTCGGAAGTGGTGTACACCGTTGAAGGCTCGAATATAGAACATTATGAGCGTGAACCCTTGGCTCCGCACATCTCCATTTGCGCTCCCCACCTCAGAGTGTACGGCCAATTCAGAGATGTGAACGAGTTGTATCGCTATCTAAATAGCCGCATAAACCTTGATAATGCACCGCATGCTTCGGTCGACTCATTGGCACGATGCCTTACCGCCGGCAAAACATCGGTTTACGATAAAATTGACACTATCGCCACTTGGGTGCAGCAAAACATACGCTACATCGCAATTGAAAACGGTGACTATGGCATTTATCCGGAAAAGGCCGAAGTGGTGTTGCACAAACGTTACGGCGACTGTAAAGGTTCGGCAAGCTTGATACGCAGTTTGCTGCGCTCAGCCGGCATTGACGGCCGTTTTGTGTGGGTGGGCACTCGCGATGACATTGCCGGAGATTGGACTGACTTCCCGACTTTGGCCTCAGGCAACCACATGATTGCAGCTGCTGTGGTCAACGATAGTGTGATATATCTTGACGGCACAATGCGCTATTGCCCAGCCGGATATGTGTCGCCGTCATTGCGCGGCGCGCAAACAATTGTCGAAAACAATGCTAACGAATGTCTAATAGGTCGCGTGCCCGATATGGATATAACCGCTGACACCGATTCGCTCACCGTTGAATTGTCAGTCACTGACGACGGTGTGACCGGACATCTTTCGCGCAATTTGCGCGGCATCATGCACGTGATGTTTAGCCAACTATACTACGACAATAAAAAGACGTCACAAAGCAGCATCGTTAAGTCATATTTGTCATATCCGCAAAAAGCAACTATTTCATTCTCAAACATAAATATCAGCGACAATGCAGCCAACAGCAAATCGGGCACAACTATTGAAGCTGATTTTAAAGACAGCGGCTCAATCACTCGCACTGCATCAACACTTTATCTCTCGGCTTATCCTATCAAAGAGGCATTTCTTGATGTGCTTGACTTGAAAGAGCGCTTGCGTGGTGTGCGCGTGTCTATGCCGTTGCGATTTGTTGCAACCATCAAAATTAACATCCCCGACGGATATACTGCCGAGGCAATCCCCATGCAACGAAGCGTGCAATCAAAATGGTTTGACTGCAACATTTCGTACAACCTTGCCGACGATGGTAAATCTGTGGTGTGTAACGCTGAGTTCTATACAAAACAACGCACTGCTGACCGCAGCGAACTTGAACAATGGAATAGCGATTACAAAAAATTTACGGCGGCAAATCAGTGGCGCCTGGTCTTACAGAAAAATTAATAAAATTATCACATAACAATCAAACTTACAGCTAATATGAAAAAGCTAGTTCTCTCTGCAATTGTCCTTGCGCTGAGTTTACCTTCATTTGGCGCAATCAACAAAAAGTTCTTTAAGAAAGCAGCCGATAAAGTTTGGGAGATGAAAATCCCTGAATTTGACGCTAATACGCAAATCCCCGATTCGCTCCTCAACAATTCGTCAGCTGTGATAATTGCACTCTATGATAATGCCGATATAAACTTGGAACGCAATGCATCGAGCAACCGCACAGAGCAAACAATGATTAATCGTGTGATGGTGAAAATTCTCGATAAAAGTGCCCTCGATAATTTCTCTACTTTCAAATTTAAAGAAAGTAAAGGCCGCTCAATCAAAGTTGCGGGATTGATTTTGTCGGAATATAAATCGGCATTCGGCGCACGAATTCACAAACCCGACGGCCGAATTGTTGATATTGATGCCGGTGAAGCTCTACCCGTAACTTCTGGCAAAAAAGATAAAACTCTAAGCTACAAACTTGCCATCCCCGGCCTTGAAATCGGCGATGTGCTTGAGTATTTTTACTACGATGAAAACTGGGTGGACCAATTTAGCATCCGTCCCATTCGTATAGACTTCTTGCACAAATATCCCACGATGGTCTATATCACCACCGGCGACATTCACAAAGATTTGACTCTCGAATATCGCTGCTACAACGGTGCCCCCGACATCATTTTTGACGAGCCGGTAAACAACCGCCGCCACTACGAAGTGAAAGTGTATGACCTTCCTGCAGCTGAAAATGGTCCCGGCCTTTTGCCCGAGCGCCAAGAACCGTTTGTCAAGATGTTTATCACTAACTTCCAAGCTCGCTATGAATATCACCCCTCAACTTCTCGCAGCAGTGGTATCTATCCCAACCTTATGACCGGAACTGTGTATCGCGACATCCTCACTGTGCTTCGCGATTCACGCTATGAAAGCGAACTCCCCAATAAGGTGATCAGCGCCGCTAAAAACTTTGCAAAACAGCACCCCGATGCTGATGAAACTGCAATAGTCGATGCTGCTTGGTTGGCCCTAAATTATTATGATTATGTTGATGGCTTCGATGAAGATGATATTTGGTTGGCTATAATGTTTAATGACATTGTTTCTAAACTCAAAATTGACAAACAATCGTCAATCGCATTTATAAATAGTCGTGACGATGTTGCCACAAACAACTTGATATCATGGCGCCAACCTGACTATTTGAACTATGTTGGCGATAAATTGTATCTGCCCGGCACGGATTGCCGCATCCCCGGTGAGCTCCCCGGCAAATATCAAGGCGAAGAAGGTGGCTCGTTCCCCGGAAATGTTAAGTCTACAACTGAAATGATATTCCCGAATATCATCACTGCTCCAACCACAACCGCAAAACAAAACCAATTTATACGCACCATTAAGGCTTCGATTGACGGCACAGACATCAAACTTTCACAAAAGTCTGAGCTCTCCGGCTCTTGCAAAGAGTTGATTGAAGATGCTATCTATGTTGAAGACTGGGTTGGCGCTGTTGAAGATTATTTGGGCATACCGCAAAACAAACGATACAACGTAAAAGTCGGTGATGCCGAAGAACATAAAAAAGACCGTGAAAAATTCCTTAGCGAAGATGTGGCTATCGGTCCCGATGTGAAACCGACTGTAAATAACCTTGAAGTGCAGTCATTGGGTATTTGCCCCGATGCACCAAACTACACTTACACACTCGACTGCACCGTAAGTGACCTCGTGCAAGAAGCCGGAAACGATGTGATTGTGAATGTAGGCAAGCTTTTCGGCAAACACTATGTGCTCACTGACCGTCAGCGTGAACAGCGCATTAACGATTATTGCTTCGACTCGCCAAACGAAAAACGTTGCATAGTTAGCTTGGCCCTTCCCGACGGATATACCGTCAAAGAAGGCTCACTCGAAGGCCTCACTGTGAACGTCAAAACAATGGCCGGACAATTTTTTGCTCAAGCAAAATACAACGAGGCTGCAAACACTGTTGAATTGTCATCAATTGAGCGCTACACACACTACCTCATCGGCAGTGACTACTGGCAAGAAATTGTGTCGCTCTTCGACGCTGCAGCAAAATTCAACTCGGCTACGCTGGTACTTACGCACAAATAGCGTTAACTTATTTAAAATGGTAGATTTCTGTTTGTGAACGCGCATATTTTTTGTAACTTTGCAAATAGGCTAATTGTGCCTATATTTTATTGAACTATGCGCATTCTACCATACATTATCATCTCTACTATATTCCCTTTTGTAGCTTCGGTTTCAAGCTGCGAAAATACAGAGGCTACTGCACAAACACCGGTGCGCCACGAAACCACCGGCGATGCTCTTGACATCATTTATGCTCCCGACACCAACCGTTGGGCTCAGAGCTACGACTCTATGCCCGATAACGACTGCGTGCGCATGAAAGTGCACGGCGTGGGCGGCCCGTTGGCCAAGGTCTTTAACGATAGTAACTATTTGCACTACGATGTTGCCAAACGTCTTGGCATCGACCCTATTGACAACGATGCCGACGCTTGGAACGTGAAACGCCCGATTGTGCGCGTAAAATCGTGCCCGGAATATTACGTTGCCGACCTCACTCACTCCATCCCGTATCTCATCCCCTCTGCCTCTGATTTGCTCAGCGAAATCGGCCACCGATTTAACGATACTCTCAAAGCTCGTGGTGGCGGCAACTATCGCTTGAAAATTACCAGTTTGCTGCGAACAAACAGCTCGGTTAAACGTTTGCGTCGTGTGAACCGCTGCGCTGTCGACTCGTCGGCACACCGTTTCGGCACCACCTTCGACATCAGTTACACCCGCTTTATGCTCGACAAAAAAGGCGGAGTAAATCGCACTCAAGAAGACCTCAAAAATATGCTTGCCGAGGTGATTTATGCCGTGCGCGAAGAAGGTAAATGCTATGTGAAATATGAGCGCAAATCGGGCTGCTTTCACATAACAACTCGCAAATAACGTCTGATTATATCTGCTTATTTTAATTTCATATATACCTATTCATAAACATTAAAAAACATTGAAAATGAGTGCCGCTGAAACAAAGAAAAAAAGCTCGCGCCGCAATGTTTTGCTCCGTTTGCTTAAAATTGCAACACTGACTGTTGTTGGCGTTGTGCTATTCGTGTTTGGACTTCTCGTGGCAACGGTCACTATACTCACCCCTGAGCGCTTAACGCCTATTGTTGAGCGCGTGGCTACGGCTTCTCTGGTCGATGCCGAGGTGAAAATTGACCGCGTAGAGTTGTCTTTGCGCCGCCAAATGCCGTTTCTCACTGCCAACATCGAAAATTTCTCGGTGGTGTCAACAAAAATGCAGAAGTTGCCGGCCTCGTTGCGCAAAGACGTGCCGCAGTGGGCCGATACCGTTATCAGTGTCAATCGTTTTGAAGGCGGCATGAATGTTGCCGCACTCTTGCTATATAAAGTCTCTCTCAGTGATGTCACTGTTGACGGCCCATCGTTGAATGCGGTCACCATCAACGATTCAATTTGCAACTACGACATTTTCCCACCGTCTGAAGAGCCCGAGTCGACCGAACCCTTCGATTGGACATCATTGCCAACCATTAAGCTCACGCGCTTCGCTATTGTCAATCCGCAACCCATGCGATATTTGGATGTGCCGTCGGGCACATTCGTTGAGGCTAACTTCAAAGAAGCCAGCCTCTCGGGTAAAGATGCTCCGCTTTATCACCTCGATTTCACCGGAAATGTGAGCACGCCAATGATTGCCCAATATCTCACTCTCAGCGAAATATCATTCGCACTAAAGGGCGATTTGCTTTGGGACCAAGACACTCCCTATCGTGTGGGCATTAACAATATGAACTTTGAGTTGCCTTTGCTTAAGGGTAAAATTAATACCGACGTTAATTTCAAAGACGACCTCATTGTTGAAAAGCTGAAGCTCAACTTTGAACCGGTGCAAATAGCCGATGCTCTTGATTTGCTGCCCGACTCATTGCGCCGCGAATACAGCATACCCGACGGCATTGAAACCAATGCTAAAGTTGTGCTCACCGGCGAGCTTACCGAGCCCTACAATATATCATCAACTCACATGCCGCACGGCAAGATGAGCATAAACATCCCCGACGCTCAATTTAGTTGGCAAGATGTGCGCTTTGACAACCTCGCTGCCGAGGTTGATGTGACTATGCCTACCGATAAACTTGATGACATAGTTGTTGACCTGAAGCGCATCACTGTCAGCGGCCCGGCCACAGATATCACCGTGAAAGGCACCGTGACAAATGTGATGACCGACCCGCTGTTTGACGGCGACATCATCGGCACTTGCGACCTCGCCAAGTTGCCGCCGGTGATTTCCAGCATGATTCCCGGCTCGCTTACCGGTTATCTGCAAGCCGATGCTCGCATAGTTGGACGCCCCTCAATGTTCACCCCTCAAGACTTCCACCGTCTGAAAGTGGAAGGCCAACTCACCGTTGACAAACTCATTTGGAACTATACCGACTCGGTGCCCATGCGTGTGTTTGCTAACCATGCACAATTCACTTTCGGCACCAACGACACATCAAACCGCGGTGGCAAAGTCACTGACAGCCTCCTCACCGCAAAAATTAAAATTGACACCGCCTCGGTTGACCAAAGTGAGATGCAACTCACCTTGTCTGACCTGTCGTTTGGCGTGGGTGCTGTAAATAAATATCGTCGTCAGGGCGATAGAAGCATCGTGCCTATGGGCGGCGGTTTGCATCTTGGCCGCATGAACTTGCTGATGACTGCCGACTCTACTCTCATGCACTTGCAACATGTTGATGGCTCGGCTGTGATGCGCTCACACAACAATGACTATAAAACCCCTGAATTTATATTCAACCTTGGCATGGAACGCTTCAGCACCGGAACACCCGAAGTGCGCATGATGGTCAAAAATGCCAAAACAAATCTCGTGGCTTACAAAGAGCCGCAAGGCAAACAGGCTAAAGCTATGGCTAAGTTGTGCGACTCTATCGCCAAAGCTCAGCCTAATTTGCAACTTGACTCGGTCTACAAAACCGCAGCTCGCATTTATAGCGAGCGCACCCCGGCTAACCACAAGAATGTTGCCGCTCTCGACTCTACCGAGGTTGTTGACCTTGGCGTTGATGTGGGCATAAAGCGTGTGCTGCTCGGTTGGGCTTTCAAAGGTTCAATGACCGCCGAAAAAGCCCGGCTATTCACCCCGTATTTCCCCATACGCAACCGATTGACAAACCTTAATATGTCGTTCAGCAACGACTCGGTTGTCATGCGCAAAATTAACTACAAAGCCGGACATAGCGACTTCACGCTCAGCGGCACAATCTCTAACATACGCCGTGCTCTAACATCAAACAACCACTCTCCGCTAAAAATGGTGTTCGACTTGCAGAGCGACACTGTTGATGTTAACCAACTCGCTGAAACTGTATTTGCCGGCTCGGATTATGCTAACCGTTCCGATGACGAGCGAAAGAGCGTTAACCTCACAAATATTGAGAGCGAAGCTCAACTTGAAAAAGTTGTGAACGCTACTGCCGAAACCGACTCAATGACGGCATTCCTTGTGCCCAAAAACATTGATGCCGAGTTGCGTGTGCACGCTCATCATGTGCTCTACTCTGACCTTATGCTCCAACACATGGACGGCTCGGTGCTCATTTATGATGGCGCAATAAATATGCAAGGACTCAAAGCCAAGTCTGATGTCGGCTCGGTTGACCTCACTGCACTCTACATGGGCCGCAGCATAAACGAATTGAAATTCGGCTTTGGCATGAAAGTTAACGATTTTCATATCAATCGCTTCCTCAAACTTGTGCCCGCAGTCGACTCAATAATGCCAATCTTGCGTGACTTCAACGGCATAGTCTCTGCTGATATTGCTGCAACAAGCAACATCACAGAAAACATGGATATTGATATGCCATCGTTGCAGGCAGCCATAAAGCTCAGCGGTGACTCACTTGTGCTCATCGACCCCGAAACTTTCAAAATCATGTCGAAATGGTTGATGTTTAAAGATAAAAACAAAAACGTTATCGACCACATGGATGTGCAGCTCACCGTTGAAGACAATGTGATGCAGCTCTATCCGTTTATCTTTGACTTTGACCGTTATCGCTTGGGTGTGCAAGGCTCAAACGATATGGCTATGAACTTCAACTATCACGTGGCTGTGCTCAAGTCGCCAATACCTTTCAAATTCGGTATCAACATCAAGGGTAATGCCGACAAATACAAAATACGCCTGGGCCGCGCCAAACTCAATGAAAAAACCGCGCTGCAAGTCGCTGCTACCGACACCACACGTGTGAACCTCGTGCGTCAAATACAGAACGTATTCCGCCGCGGTGTGCGCAATGCAAACTTCGCTCGCGTAAATGTTGACGGCATAAAGCGGGCGGCTGCTGTCACCGACGAAAACGATACGCTTTCGCACCTCGACTCGCTGCGCTTCATTCAAGAAGGTTTGATTGATGCGCCCGACACCGTGCCTACTGTCACCGAACTCAAAGAAAAAGCGCACAACCGCAAATCGTCAAAAAATAAAAAGAACAAATCAAAAAATACTGCCGCAACCGCAAGCTCTGCAGTGGCTGCCGTCACTTTGCTTGCTGTTTTGCGACGTAGACGCAAAAATGATTGATATTAACAACGATACATTCTCTGCTGCCGTAAAAGATTTTTTACGCAAACATAACTATTCAAACGTAAACCCGCGTGCCGCTCTCTGCGACATGGACGGCACTTTATACGACTCTATGCCTCACCACGCTGATGCTTGGCATCAGGTGGCTACGGCTGAGGGCATCGACTGCACACGCGACGAATTTTTTATGTACGAAGGACGCACCGGTGCTTCAACCATTAATATATTGTTTAACCGCGCGTTCGGCCACGATGCCTCTGAGGCCGATATTAAGCGCATATACACCAATAAAACCGAAGCTTTCAAAGCTATGCCGGCCGTGTCGCCCATGCCCGGAGCTCAATCGCTCATCGCACAGTTTGTTGACGCCGGCATCGAACCTATTCTTGTCACCGGCTCAGGCCAAGGCTCTTTGTTGGAGCGCCTTGACGTTGACTTTAATCACGTGTTTAAGGCCGAAAAACGTGTCACCGGACATGATGTGAAACATGGCAAACCGCACCCCGAGCCTTATCTCATGGCTCTCAAAAAAGCCGGAGTAGAGGCAAATTGTGCAATCGCACTTGAGAATGCTCCGCTGGGAGTGAAGTCTGCTGCCGATGCCGGAGTGTTCACTATTGCCGTTGTCACCGGGCCAATTCCACGCGAAGCAATGGTTGAAGCCGGAGCTGCTGTCGTATTTAATTCGATGCCCGAGTGCACAAAATGCTTTGCTCAATTGTTACATACTTTAAAAGAGACGTCTATTTAAAGTAAAAATTCTTCACAATTTAAAAACTTACCGACTATGAAACAAGATATCTTATTCACAAATGAAGTGGCTCAAGCTATTGACGATGTTGTTAAACAACTTAACCCGTCGAAAGTGTTTGTGTTGGTCGATACGAATACCGCTTATTTCGTGCTCCCGCTCGTGCAAAGCAAATCAGCCGTTGTGCGCGATGCTAAAATTATAACTATCCCCGCAGGTGACCTCAATAAAAACCTCGAAAGCCTCACCCTTGTGTGGCGCGAACTTACCACTGCAGCGGCTACACGCTCATCTCTGCTCATAAACCTTGGCGGTGGCGTTGTTACTGACCTTGGCGGCTTTGCTGCTGCTTCATACAAGCGCGGCATGCACTGTGTGAATGTGCCTACCACGCTCCTCGCTGCCGTTGATGCTGCCGTTGGCGGCAAAACAGGCATAAACTTTAATGGTCTCAAAAACCAAATTGGCGCATTCCGCGTGCCCGATGCTGTTATCATCTCTACAACCTTTTTTGCAACTCTCAGCGAACATGAAATTTTGTCGGGATATGCTGAAATGATGAAACACGCTTTGCTCAAAAGCCCGGCTGAATTTGCCCGCGTGATGAATTTCTCTCCGCGTGCCGCCATGGCACATCCTCAAGAATTTCTTGATATGCTGCGCGATAGCGTGAGCGTGAAGTCGGAAATCGTGAAGCAAGACCCCACGGAAAAAGGTTTGCGCAAGGCTCTAAATCTTGGTCATACCGCCGGACATGCCATTGAGGAATTATCTCTCGAACGCCAAAACCCGGTGCCTCACGGCTATGCTGTGGCTTGGGGCCTGGTCATTGACGCTGTGCTTTCGTCTATGCTGTTCAATCTGTCGTCTGACACCCTCCATGTGCTAGCTTCGTTCGTAAAAGACCATTATGGCGCCTACGACATAAGCTGCAAAGATTATCCTCACCTCATAGACCTCATGCGCCACGACAAGAAAAATGCTGACCCCGAGCACATCACGTTCTCTTTGCTCAGCGCCCCCGGCGAAATAAAACTCGACACCGTGGCCACCACCGAACAAATAACCGCTGCCCTCGATATCTACCGCGATCTCATGGGCATCTAAAATCACGTATGGACAAAACAAAAATTCTATTTGTGTGCCTTGGCAACATTTGCCGCTCTCCGGCTGCGGAGGGTGTGATGCAGGCAATTGTAGACGAAAATGGTGCTGCTGACCGTTTCTTTATCGACTCGGCCGGTACCGGAAACTATCACATTGGTGACCTCCCCGACAATCGTATGCGCATACACGCACGCCGCCGCGGATATGAGCTGACACACCGTTGCCGCCAAGTGCGCACATCTGACTTTGACGACTTTGACTTGATTATTGCTATGGATGCCTCAAACGAGCGTAATTTGCACCGCATTGCACCCTCGCCCGAGGCTGAAGCAAAGATTGTGCCCATGGCTAAGTTCATCACTCTCGCTACAAACTACGACTATATCCCTGACCCGTACTACGAAGGTGCCGAAGGCTTTGAACTCGTCCTTGACCTACTTCAAAACGCTTGCCAAAACCTCTACGACCACCTCACAAAATAGCCCATACCTGCGCATTCTTGGCATTTTAACACTTTCCATACCTGCGCATTTTATTTGGGATATAAGAAAAGCTGCACCGATTGGCGCAGCTTTTCTTGTGTCGTATGCGTAGCCGGGGTTAGTATTGATCCCAGCTGAGTATTTCGATGTCGTCTACGCTGAGTGTGGTGAAGGCGTGTATGAACGCCGACGCCAAACGCGCATTTGTCAACAACGGAACGTTCAAGTCAATTGCAGCGCGGCGAATTTTATATCCGTTGCTCAACTCTGTTGAGGTGAGGTTTTTGGGAATGTTCACCACCATGTCAATCTCGTGGTTGTGCAACAACTCGAGGGCTTGCGGTTGCATGTCAGGTTGTGAAGGCCAATATGCGAGCAGAGCGGGAATGCCGTTGTCATTGAGGAAACGGTGCGTGCCTGATGTCGCATAGATTTTATAGCCTTTGTTGTGCAGACGTTGTGCTGCTTCGAGCATATCTGCTTTTTGACGTGCTGAGCCTGTTGACATGAGCACTGCCTTTTGCGGAATGCGTTGACCTACGGCGAGCATAGATTTGAGGATAGCCTCAGAAGTATCTACGCCGATGCAACCAACCTCACCGGTTGAAGCCATGTCTACGCCAAGCACAGGGTCGGCACCTTGCAAGCGTGAGAATGAGAATTGCGAAGCTTTGATGCCAACATAGTCGAGGTCGAATGCGCTCTTGGCCGGCTTTTCAACGGGAAGTCCGAGCATTGCGCGAGTGGCGAGGTCGATAAAGTTGATTTTGAGCACCTTCGATACAAACGGGAAGCTGCGCGATGCACGCAAGTTACATTCAATAACCTTGATGTCGTTGTTCTTAGCAAGATATTGTATGTTGAACGGACCGGTGATTTGCAGAGCTTTGGCGATTTGTGACGATACTTTTTTGATGCGACGCATAGTCTCAACATAGAGCTTTTGCGGCGGGAATTGTATTGTTGCGTCACCTGAGTGTACACCGGCAAATTCGATGTGTTCGCTGATTGCGTATGCTACGATTTCACCATTGTTAGCCACTGCGTCCATCTCAATCTCTTTTGCGTTTTGTATGAACTCAGTAACTACTACGGGGTGATCTTTCGACACGTTTGCTGCAAGGCGCAAGAAACGTTCAAGCTCGTCGTTGTTCGAGCAAACGTTCATGGCAGCGCCTGAGAGCACGTAGCTGGGACGTACCAATACGGGGAATCCAACCTCGTCAATGAAGCTGTGTATGTCGTCCATGCTGGTGAGCTCGCGCCAACGAGGTTGGTCAATGCCGAGGCGGTCGAGCATAGCCGAGAATTTGTGACGGTCTTCGGCGTTGTCAATGCATTGAGCCGATGTGCCGAGTATGTTCACTCCTTGTTCGTCAAGTTTTGTGGCGAGGTTGTTAGGTATTTGTCCGCCCACACTCAAAATTGTGCCGTGAGGTTGCTCAAGGTCGATGATGTCCATCACGCGCTCAAAGGTGAGTTCGTCGAAGTATAGGCGGTCGCACATATCGTAGTCGGTCGATACTGTTTCGGGGTTATAGTTAATCATAACCGAGCGCCAACCTTGCTTTTTGACGGTCATCAATGCATTTACCGAGCACCAGTCAAATTCAACTGACGAGCCGATGCGGTAGGCACCGCTACCGAGCACAACGATTGATTTGTGGTCGTGCAAGTATTCAATATCGTGTTGCGAGCCGTTGTATGTCAGGTACAAGTAGTTTGTACGTGCCGGATATTCGGCTGCAAGTGTGTCAATTTGTTTAACAAC
>CAYSLD010000014.1:0-24774 GCA_964431795.1 uncultured Bacteroides sp. | reverse complement strand
GTGAATATGTCAACCATTCAGTGTTGATAAACTCACCGTCAACCGACTCACTCGGTATGTTAATAATGAGAGTTTCATAACCGGGGTCGTCGTCATAGCCCAAAACACTAGGCATAGCAGGCTGAACGGGTTTTAAATCAAATCGAGTGAAAACAAGATTGTACATTGAGCTGTAGGTGTAGGTGCCGGCGAAATCATTTTCGAGGAACATGAGTTCGGGGTCAACAGCAACAATTGTGTTGTGGTCATCACTGATTGTGAAAGTTGCATTATCAGAACGTTCGTAAACGGTATTCCAATTGCTGTCATAGCCATTTTCTTTACCTATGCCAAGTCGGCCATAGTAAATGGGGTCGTGGGTGAAGAGTTGGTTAGCGGCAATGGTAACGGTATTTCCGCTTATGGTGCCCATAATCCAATCGTTGGGGTAATTCGTAAACACGCCTTTAATGTAGCATTTGTCATCTTCAAAAGCGATGTCTACGATACGTTTTTCGGAGTTATTACTCATAACGTAAGTTGCAGTTTCCACGCCTGCTGAAGGTTGTATGTCTGCCTCGGGAGTGTACGGAGTCATAGACATATTATATAGTATAGCCCAAATACCGGCTTTTTCGCCACCGACTTGGTAGACAACGATGCGCCAATCGGCACATTGCTCGGATATGGAAATTGAGCCGTCGTCAGCAATGGTAAAGTGAATTTCATCTTCATATTGCATATTGTTGCTATCGGTTAAAGAGCCAACCAGCATGTAGAAAGCATCGTCAGAGTCGGGGTCGGCAGCTAGCATTTGTCCGGCGGGCACAGTGATGTCGTTACCGTTGATAGTACCTTTCACCCACGACATATCGTCGCCTGACGACATAAAGTTATATTCGGGAGTGAGCGTGTTGAGGTAAACAGTTTTACCGTCGGCGTCAAAACACATAGAAAATTTAAGGCCCTTGTAGTTGTAGTCGCCCCAAACACCAACCTCGCTATAGTCCATAACGTAAGAGTGGACTTCGCCGGCAGGATTGTAAATTGGGTCGCCTTCGAGCAAAGTGTACGTAGCAGAGCTTCTAGCAATAGCTTTTTCTGCTTTTTGGGGTCGGGTCACGGTTTGGGCTTGCGGAGCGGCCACCGCTGCCAGCGCAAAGCCAAGCATTAAGATCAAAGAGTAGAATTTCTTCATTTTTCGATAATATTTAGATAAATAAAATAAATGGATTTTTCGCAGTGAGTTTTAATGTGTGTTAGTTATGTTTCATCAGCGCAAGCGTAAACCGCAACGCGCTACAAAACACAAAGTTAGCGAAAACATTTCACAATTGCAAACTTATTTATACAAAATATATCAAATAAAAAACAGCCATAAAGCCACCAAACAGGTTGGCTTTGATGACATTATTTTTTGGAAAGTTTATAAAAAATAGTTAACTTAGCGGTGAAATAATAACAAAATACCATGTATCATTGAGCTAACATGACTTGCAATAGATATTTAGCTATCTTTTTGCTCATAGTCGGCATGATTGCCGGGCACTCTTCTAGCTATGCTATGGGCTCACATTTTATAGAAAATTACCGTGACTACCCCGTAAATCAGGGCGGCCAAACGTGGAGCATATCACCCTATGACAACGATTGGATATATTTTGCCAACAAAAACGGGCTGTATCAGTTTGACGGCAACAATTGGAGCGTTGTGACTATGCACAACCACGAAGACGTGCGCAGTGTGCAAGCTTGCAAGGCCACACATCGCGTGTATATTGGCGGCATCAACGAATTTGGCTATGTGTCGCCCAACGACCGTGGCTTTTTGCAATACACCTGTTTGAGCAAAAATCTCGGTGACGAAAAATACATAGGCAATATATGGGGCATATACGCTCACGAAGGCCGCATATATGCACAAGGTGACCACGATTTGCTGATATATCAGCGCGGCAAAGCCAATGTGATACGCACCCACGAAAAGCTGAATTGCTCAAATATGGTGAACGGTGTGCTATATCTTGGCACAGAACAAGGGCTGAAAGTGCTGGTGGGCAGCAATGTGAGTCCGGCCTATGGCAGCCAAGCGTTAAATGGCAAGCGCATACGTTCGCTGATAGCATACAAGCAGGGCATTTTGGCAGTTACAGACGTTGCCGGAGTGTACTATTATAATGGTAATACGACTACACAGCTCACATTTAACGGTGATTGGCAGCAACGCATGACCGACTTGTTTTGCGGGGCCGTGAAGGGCAACACGCTGGCTTTAGGCACTATTTCAAACGGACTGTTTGTTGTTGACCTTAGCACGGGCAATGTGCAGCACTACAATCAAAGCACCGGACTGCAAGACAACACCGTTCTGTCGCTGACATTTGACAATTCAGGCAATCTCTGGGCCGGACTTGATAGCGGCATAGACTGCGTGCTGCTGAGTTTGCCAATCACCGAATTGTTCACACGCGATTCGAACATCGGCGCCGGATACGTAGCCGAGATATATAACAATTGCCTATATTGCGGCACAAACCGAGGGCTATATGTGGCACCTTTCGGCATAACAACCGACGCTCCGAGCATGAGGCTCTATGGCTCGCTGTCGGGGCAAGTGTGGGGAATTGAGCATATCGGCAACGACCTGTTTTGTTTGCACGACCGTGGCTTGATACAGCTAACGGACGGTGGCAGTCAGCAACTGGACATCACAGACGGAGCATGGCACACCGAACAATTTAAAAGTAACCCCAACCGAGCATACGTTGGCACTTATGACGGACTGCGAATAATTGAAAAAAATGCAGGCGGAGTTTGGCACACCATAAAAAATATTGACGGCTGCTACGTGTCGGCATATAGTTTCACTCAAGAGTCCGACTATTGCGTGTGGCTGATAGACTCGCACACAAGTGCTGTGCGCATCACACTCGATGCTAAAACACTGCGAGTGAAAAAGCAACAACGATACGGCAAAGATAAAGGTCTGCCAACAGTTGACGACATCACAGTGTGCAACATCGATGGACAGATTTGTTTTTCTACGCCAAACGGGGTGTATCGTTACGACAAAAAGACAGACCGCATAGTTGCATACAACGAGATAAACAAGCTGCTTGGCAACCGCGACAACATATTGCACATTGAAACTCGCGGTAAATATATTTATGCACTCACAACAAATGAAATGGTGCGCGCATGCGGCAACAAAATTGTGTCGCTACCAATCATGCCCACAAAAGCAAAATCGTTTCACCCGGCACACCCATTCACCGTTGTCAACGACTCAACAGCAATATTGCCCAACCACACCGGATACAGCGTGTATCACTTCTCTGCGGCCGGCAAAGTAGTCACAGCAGCCGAAAAATACGGGCGCATAAACCGCGTGAGCCTCACCAGCCGCGGCGACTCGGCAATTTTCACCTCAAACTTCTTGCAGCGCAAAGCCGACATAGAGATACCCTATCGCGAAAACAGTGTGAAAATAACATACGGCATGCCCACGCAAAACAATGCCTACGTTGACGGATATAAATATCGCATAAACAAAGGCGAATGGAGCGATATCACCCTGTCAAACATAAAAGAATATACCAACCTCAGCGAAGGCACATACACATTTGAAGTTGTAGCTCTGCTCACCACCGGACAAACGGCAACCGACTCAATAACATTTAAAATCTTGCCGCCGTGGTATAGGTCAACCGCAGCTAAAATAATCTACATCGTTCTGGTAATTGTTGCTATATGGCTATTGTATATGTTATCAAACAAGCGCATAGCCAAGGCTGCACACAAAGTGGAAATAGCCAAAGATGCCGAGCTCAAAGAGAAAGATGAAGAAATACATCAACTTGAAAAGTTGCAGCTTAAAAGCGAAATAGAACATAAATCGCAAGAGATTGTTAACCTGCTGCTGAGCGTGTCAAACAAACATGAAGTGCTGATAAACATCAAAGAAGAACTGCAAAAAGTGCGCTCAAACTTAAAAGGTGACATCACAAACCGTAAATTGTTGATAGCACTGCAAGAGCAAATTGACACAGCCTTGCAGTCAGAAAAAGTGCTCGACCGCATAGATAAAGAATTTGACTTGGTGCACAACGACTTTACCAAAAAATTGCGTGCCGACTATCCCGACCTCACATCAAACGAAGTGAAGATGTGCTCATACATAAAAATGAACCTGTCAACAAAAGAAATAGCACCGCTGATGAACATGAGCATGCGCGGCGTTGAGACCATACGCTACCGCATGCGCAAAAAATTTGGGTTGGAACGGTCAGATAGTTTGACTGAATTTATCAGGCGAAGGTAAGTTGAATTGTTACAAAATTATATATAATTAATAACCAATGATTTACAAACTATCAACGTATTTTTGACGTATTATTTTTTATGCTCTGACGTATTTTTGAAATGTAAATTTGTTGCTAATAGATTATAACATAGTATAAATTTGCAGCCGTCAACCATAACTATATACATTACTTTTTAACCGAAAAAGATAAATCAATAACATAAAAACATAAATCACATTTTGCTATGAGCAATAAATTATTATCAGTAACAATGCTCGCAGGATTGATGATGGCCGCATGTGGATCATCATCGGGAGACGAGCCCGACTCACCGGTAAAAAATGTAAGTTTCACCGTGACCCCCGAGACAGTGACGGTAGAATCGGCAGCCGGGAGCACAGATATCACAGTATTGGCCAGTGCCGATTGGCGCATTGACTCGGATGCCGATTGGTGCACGGTATTTCCAACCGGCGGAGTGAAAGAACAAAGCACAAAGGTTTCCATCAAATATACAGCGCTGTCGGGCATAGAAGCACGCACAGCCACATTAACATTACATTCAGGCACAAGCACCAAGGCTGTGACTGTGACACAAAATCCGGCTCCGGCCGTTGTATTGAGTGCCACCAAACTCACAGCCGGTGCACAAAGCCAAGAACAGACATTTAGCGTTGCGTCGAACACCACATGGACAGCAACTAGCGATGCTGCATGGTGCACCGTAAGTCCCAAGAGCGGCAACAGCGGCGAAACACAAGTGAAAGTATCGCTGAGCGAAAACGCCACATCATCAACACGCAATGCCACAATCACAATTGCATATACCGGCGGCTCACAAACAATTGCCGTATCACAACTTTCAGACGAAATAGTGACACCGTCAGGCTACACACTTGTATGGAATGATGAGTTTAACGACCCATCGCTGAGCATGCCCGACGAAAAAGTGTGGTGGTACGAAACCGGTAATGGCGGCTGGGGAAACAATGAAATACAAAATTACGTAGCCGGCAAAAAAGGCAGCAATGTTGTTGCCGAAGTGTCGAATGGCACACTTAAAATAAAATGTATGAAAGTGGGCAGCGAAATCATCTCAACACGCATGAACACATCAGATAGCTGGACATACGGATATTTCGAAGCTCGACTAAAACTGCCCAAAGGCAAAGGCACATGGCCGGCATTTTGGATGATGCCCAAAAACTATGTAAGTTGGCCCGGCAGCGGCGAAATAGACATTATGGAAGAGGTTGGATATAATCCTAACTACACCTCATCGTCAATACACTGCACCGCTTACAACCATAGCATAAACACTCAAAAGACCGCAGAAGTGCTCACAGCCGGAGCGCAAGACGAATTTCACATCTACGCATTAGAGTGGACAGCCGACTACATCAAAACATACGTAGACGGCAAACAATTGCTCTATTTTGCAAACGACAAAAAAGGCAACAACGACACATGGCCGTTCTCTAACCCATTCTATTTGAAGCTCAACCTTGCATGGGGCGGCAACTGGGGTGGTGCCCAAGGTGTTGACGAGAGCTGTCTGCCCGCAACGTATGAGATTGACTACGTGCGCGTATTCCAGAAAAAATAAGTTCATCGGCCATGAAACACATTAATATATTGTTGGCATGTGCACTTGCCACATCCTGTTTGAGTGCAACAGCCAAAGAAATATATAAAGACGCTAAGCAGCCCGTAGAGCGCCGCGTTGAAGACCTATTGTCGCGCATGACGCTCGACGAAAAGATAGGTCAGCTCAACCAGCGCAGTGTGTGGGTGAGCGATGACGGCTTGGCTTATTTCAATGCCCAAGCAGCAGCCGGCAACATTGGCTCAGTGCTCAACATCAACAGCGCAGCCGAGGTAAATGCCATGCAAAAATCGGCGGTAGAGAAGTCGCGCTTGGGCATACCCCTACTCTTTTCGCGTGACGTGATACACGGCTACAACACAATCTTCCCCATACCGCTGGGACAAGCCGCAACATTCGACACCGAGATTGTGCGCGAAGGAGCACACGTGGCAGCAACAGAAGCATCAAGCGATGGCATACGTTGGACTTTCGCGCCGATGATTGACATATCGCGCGATGCACGCTGGGGTCGCATAGCCGAGAGTTGTGGCGAAGACGTGTACTTGGCACGACAAATGGCACGCGCAATGGTTGAAGGATTTCAAGGTGGCAACGACCTGACAGCTCCAACCTCAATAGCCGCATGTGCCAAGCATTTCTTTGGCTACGGAGCCAGTGAAAGCGGACGCGATTACAACTCTACAAACATACCGGAGCGCTCAATGCGCAACGTTTACTTGCCGCCGTTTGAGGAGGCTTGCAAGGCCGGATGTCTCACCTATATGTCGTCGTTCAACGACAACGATGGCATACCGGCATCAGGCAATCACTATGTGCTAACCGACATTTTGCGCGGCGAATGGGGCTTCAAAGGCTTTGTTGTCTCAGACTGGGCAAGCGTGGCCGAAATGGTGAACCATGGATTTTGCGCCGACCGTAAAGATGCCGCACGCACAGGTTTCAATGCCGGCGTTGACATGGAAATGGAAAGCGGCACATACATCGAAAACCTCAAAACACTTATCAAAGAAGGTAAGGTTTCGATGACTGATATTGATAAATCAGTAGCGAACATACTGCGTGTGAAATTCTCGCTTGGGCTGTTTGAAAATCCGTATATCGTCACTCCGCAAAGTGTGAAATATTGCGACGCACACCTTGCAGCAGCGCGCAAAGCTGCAACAGAGAGTGTGATAATGCTCAAAAATGCCGATAGCATTTTGCCACTAAACAGCGATAAGGTAAAAACAATATTGGTGACAGGTCCGTTGGCCGATGCACCTTACGAGCAAATGGGCACATGGGCATTTGACGGTCAAAAAGAGCACACAGTGACGCTGCTCGATGCGCTCAAAAAAGAGTATAGTTCAAAGGTTAATATAGTTTATGAAGCAAGTTTGGCATATAGCCGCGACAACAGCACAGATGGCATAAATTGTGCTGTTGCTGCGGCCGCCAATGCTGACATCATCATTGCTGCCGTAGGTGAAGAGGCAATACTCTCAGGTGAGGCTCATAGCTTGGCAAACCTAGATTTGCAAGGCGCACAAGCCCAACTCATAGAGAAGCTTGCAGCGACCGGCAAACCGGTGATAACTGTAGTTATGGCAGGACGTCCGCTGACCATAGGCAAACAAGTAGAGCAGTCAAAAGCTGTGCTCTATTCATTTCATCCCGGCACCATGGGCGGCCCGGCACTCACCGACATAATCTTTGGCAAAGAGAGCCCGAGCGGCAAAACTCCGGTAACATTTCCGGTGAGCAACGGCCAAGTGCCTATATATTATAGTCACTACAACACCGGGCGCCCGGCACAAGGCACCGAGACCTTGCTCAAAGACATTCCGGTTGAGGCAGGACAAACATCGTTGGGCTGCACATCATTTTGGTTGGATGCCGGATTTGGCCCCCTCTTCCCGTTTGGCTACGGATTGAGCTACGGAAAGTTTGAATATAGCAATCTTACGCTCAACAAGGCATCATACAAAGACGGCGAGACAATCACAGTCACATTTACACTTGCAAACAACGGAGCACACGCCGCAACCGAGGTTGCACAGCTGTATGTGCGCGACATGGTTGGCTCAATAGCCCGTCCGGTGAAGGAATTGAAAGGTTTTAAGCGTGTCACGTTGTCGGCCGGCGAAAGCACACAGGTGCAATTTGAATTGCCGGTGAGCGAATTATCGTTTTACGGGCTTGACATGGTCAAAAAAGTAGAGCCGGGCGACTTCACCCTATACGTAGGCGGCGATAGTGATTGCACGCTCAGCACCACATTTAAAGTAGACTAAAAACAAAACAACTAAATAAAACAATTCATTTAATTACCTAAATCAACATGCGATGAGAAGATTATCGTTAATTTTAATCTCGATTTTGACGGTGGTATGCGCTTATGCAGCCGACGTTAAAGTCACGGGTACTGTAATATCAGCATCCGACGGCGACCCCATAATCGGGGCCAGTGTGACCGTAAAAGGTAGTAAAGCCGGAGTGAGCACCGACATAGATGGCCGGTTTGCCATCATGGCTCCGGTGGGGAGCAAGCTCTCGGTAGAGTATATCGGCTACAAACCGGCCGAATATAACGTTAGCGGCGCAGCCAACGGCGTTATAATCGAGCTTCGCGAGAGCACGGAGATGCTCGACGAAATGGTGGTTGTAGGTTATGGCGTTCAAAAGAAGAGCGTGGTGACAGCAGCCATATCATCTGTAGACAATGAGAAATTGAGTTTGACCTCGCCGGTGCGCGTAGACAATGCGCTGAAAGGTTTGACCTCAGGTGTCACTGTTACATCAGCATCAGGTCAACCCGGTGATGCAGCACGTGTGCGCATACGTGGTATCGGCACCATCAACAATTCAGACCCGTTGTACATCGTAGACGGTATGCCTATTGAAGGTGGCATAGACTACCTCAACCCGAACGACATACAGTCAATCGAAGTGCTGAAAGATGCAGCATCAGGCGCTGTTTACGGTGCACGTGCAGCAAATGGTGTTATCCTCGTCACCACAAAGAGCGGCACAGAGGGCAAAGTGAAAGTGAACTACGACTTCTCTTATGGCTGGCAAAGTGCATGGAAACATCGTGATGTGCTCAACGCCACAGAATATGCCGTGATGATGAATGAAGGTTCGTTGAATGCCGGAATGGCAGCACCCTATGCCGATCCGTATTCATACGGCGAAGGCTTTGACTGGCAAGATGCCGTGTTTAACGACAATGCACCGGTGATGAATCACCAACTCAGTGTTAGCGGTGCAAATGACAAAGTTAACTACTTTCTTTCAGCCGGATACTACACCCAAGAAGGTATAGTTGGCGGTAACTTCAACCGTTCAGACTATGAGCGTTTGACCTTGCGCAGCAACACAGTTTACAATCTATTTGACAAGAGCAAAGAGCGCACATGGCTCAACAACCTCAAGGTGACAGTCAATGCATCGTATGCACGCATCAAGAGCCGCGGCATCGAGACCAACTCAACTTGGGGCTCACCGCTGGGCTCAGCATTGGCAATTTCGCCTATTCTCACTCCGTATCTTGAAGGCTCGGCAGCACAACAACAACTTGACTACTACTCAGGCAACATAAATTACGTGCCCTTGTATGGTTCAAACGGTTTGTTGCTCACCAACCCCGAGGTGTTTGGCAACTATCAAGAGATGGCCAACCCAATTGCCAACCTTTCATTACCCGGTTCGCAAGGTTGGAGCCACAAATTTGTAGGCAACTTCATCGGTGAATTGCAAATTTGGGATAACCTCAGATATCGCATCAGCTATGGTGCAGACCTTTCATTCTACGGCAGCGACGGCTACACACAAGAATATTACTTGCGCTCGGGAGCCAGCCAAACATTCTCAACCGCCTACTCAACAAAGAGCCAAGGCACAGTTTGGCAGCTTGAAAACACATTGAGCTACGACAAACAAATCAATGAGCACAACTTCTCAATTTTGTTAGGTCAATCAGCTAAAGAGAGCCGCGGCTCATATTTGTATGGTTCACGCAACTATATCATAGACTATAATCGTCCGTACATTGACGCATCAACCGGACAAGCAGCAGACGGTGATCAAACATCAGCAGGTGCGCCATACGCAAAAGCAAAACTTGCATCATTGTTTGCACGTGTGAGCTACGACTATGATGCTCGCTATATGTTCCAAGCAACAGTACGTCGCGACGGTTCATCACGCTTCGGTTCAAACAACCACTGGGCAACATTCCCGTCATTCTCACTTGGTTGGAACCTCACCAACGAGCCTTACATGCAAGAGCGTCCGAAATGGTGGTCAAACGCTAAGGTACGTTTCTCTTGGGGTAAGAACGGTAACGAAAACATTGGTGACTTCCTCTACATTGCACTTGCATCGACCGGAAACAATGCCATCTTCGGTAAAGATGAAACAATATTGAATGGTACGAAAACATCAATACTACCCAATAAAAACCTCAAATGGGAAGAATCAACACAAACAGACGTTGGTATCGACCTCGGATTTTTCAACAACTCACTCACATTCACCATCGACTACTATAAGAAAATGACAAACGGCATGTTGATGAACATGAGCGTACCCTCTTATGTTGGCGAATCAGTGCCCGTGGGCAACGTTGGTAAGATGGAGAACTCAGGTGTTGAAATGGAAGCCAACTATCGCCACACATTTGGCGACGTAACATTTGGCGTTGGCGGCAACCTCACCTATCTGAAGAATAAACTTATTGAGTACGGTAACGAAGAAGGTTGGGCAAACCTCGACTCATTCCAAGGCACCGGCACAATCACACGCGCTGAGAACGGCGAGCCCTTCCCGTTCTTCTATGGCTACAAGACCGACGGATTGTTCCAAACACAAGCCGAAGCAGACGAATATAATGCACTCTATGGCGACAACGCTGTTGCCGGTGATGTTCGCTTTGTTGACGTGAACGGTGACGGACAAATCAACGACGAAGACCGCACAAAAATCGGTAAAGGTATGCCCGACTGGACCTACGGCTTTAACTTCTCAGTTGAATGGAAAGGCATAGCACTCAATGCAATGTTCCAAGGCACAATCGGCAATGACATTTACGATGCAACCCGCCGTGTAGATGCAATAGCATCAAACCTGCCGTCATGGATGTTGGCACGTTGGACCGGCGAAGGCACATCAAACCGCATACCTCGCTACGTGCGCGGCGACTCACGCAACTGGAAATCATCAGATTTGCTTGTATATGACGGTGACTACATGCGTTTGAAAAACTTGGTGCTCAGCTACACATTCCCCCACGAATTGACTCGCAAAATCGGCGTAGAAAACTTCCGCATCTACACATCAGCCGAAAACTTGCTGACCTTCACCAAATATCATGGTTACGATCCTGAAATTTCATCAGGTGGCACATCACTTGGTATAGACTACGGTGTATATCCACAACCCCGCACATTCAGCTTAGGATTTAACGTTCAATTCTAATCAGTTAATAACTACAACAATGAAAAATAAAATATATATCAGCGCAGGAATATTGACGGCCGCCATGACCTTGAGTGCATGCTCCGACTCGTTCCTCGATGTAACATCGCCCACACAAGTGCCCGCAGATGAATATTTCACCACCGACGCACACATACAAGAAGCTGTTGTAGCAGCCTACGACCCGCTACATTGGCCGGACTGGGCAATGAACGAATATAACCCCGTAAACATCATGTCAGACATCATGGCCGACGATGTTTGGGTGGGAGGTTCAGACCGCACCGACAATGCCAATTGGCACTATATGATGAACTATGAGTGCAAAAGCAACTACGTTATTTCAGGTTTGTGGACCGACGCCTACAGCGGTGTGAAACGTTGCAACGACGTGCTCCAATACATAGCTAACCCGGACGTGACAGACATGAGCGAAGACAGTGCAAAATACTACGAAGCTCAAGCTCGCGTGCTCCGCGTGTACTACTACAATTGGTTGTGGAAATTCTGGGGCAACGTGGTTTATTTCGACACTAACTTTGAAGGTGCGCCCTATCTTGGCACACAATACACAGCCGACGAGGTTTACAACTTTATGGTTGAAGATTTGGAAGGAGCAATTGCACTTGGTGTGTTGCCGATGAAAGAAAGCGACGACAATGTAGGTCGCGTGACAAAAGCTATGGCCTATATGCTGTATGCCGAAATTGTTATGTATCAAAACGACACTGCTCGCTATGCCAAAGCACTTGAATATATGAAAGAAATCATCAATTCAGGTCAATATGCACTCAACCCCGACTACACAAACATATTTAAAGAGTCAGGCGAGTGGAGCGACGAGTCGATATACGAAGTGAACTACAAAGACGACAATGCAATCCGCGACTGGAGCAACCCGCTTGCCGCCGGAGGCACCGTGCTCCCCACCCTGCTCAGCCCGAGCAACTGGCCGTCAGGCAATGACGGACACGACGGCGGTTGGGGTTTCTGCCCGGTACGTCAAGAGACATACGACATGTTTGAAGCCGGTGATGTGCGCCGCGATGCAACATGTTGGAATGCCGGAGCTCTCGGTGTGGACTACAACAAACGTTATCAAGACACCGGACTCTTCCTTGAGAAATATTGTGCACACAGTGGAGACAATGCCGACCAAAAAGCATCGTCAGAACTTAACTGGAACAACAACTTGCGCATATATCGCTACTCAGAGACATTGCTCAATGCCGCCGAACTCATACTTCGCGGAGCAGGCTCGGGCGATGCACAAGGATATCTTGACCAAGTGCGCCAACGTGCCGGTTTGGCCTCAATAAATGCCACTATCGACAATGTGCTTGAAGAACGCCACCTCGAATTTGTGGGCGAAGGTAAACGCTACTGGGACCTCATCCGCAGCGGCAAAGCAGCACAAGTGCTCACCCCCGACAAATACGGATATCGCACAAACTCATGGACAGAAAACAAAAAATATCTGCCCATACCGCAAAGCGAAATCGACAAAGCACAAGGAACACTCACACAAAACAATTACTAAATCTAACCTGCTAAAACAATGAAAAAGCTTTTTTCTAATATAGCAACAATGTTGACGGTAGTCGGAGCTACAGTAGTGACATCCTGCTCTCCGGAGACATACGACGGCCTCGACTATAACGGGCTGCCACAAGCATCAGATATTGATGCTGTGGTGACTGTTGACCAAGAGACCAACCAATTCACCCTCACCCTCAACAATAAAGGTGTGTATCCGGTATGGACAATACACACCAGCGATACCAAAACAGACATCTCAACTCGCAACGAGTATAAAGGCATCATAGCCACAGCCGGCACATATCCGGTTGAAGTGCGCATGGGCAACCGCAATGGTGTGAGTGAAGGCTCGAAAATCATTTATATCGACATTCAAAACACTATTGTTGATTACGCTCCCTACATACGCCGACTCACTAACGGTGACACCAAGACATGGCAGTTTGCCAACGACCTGAGCGGTCACCTTGGCTGCGGCGAATCGGGCACGGACGGTTTGAACTGGTGGAGTGCTTCGCCCAACGACAAAGCCGGCACCGGTATGTACGAAAACCGTTTCATCTTCTCACAAACAGATGCTACAGACGGCGGTAACTACACTTACGACCCGGGCACAAGCGGCACAATCTACGTCAACACCGGCATTTCATCGCTCTCGCCCTACACCGACAGCAATCCCGGTGACGGCAACGACTATTCGGCTCCGGCAAAAGAGCAAAACACCACCTTCCAATTCAAGACCGAAGGCACAGATTTGTATCTTGAGTTCCCGGCCGGCACATTGCTTGGCTACATTCCCAACGTTGAAGCATACAACAGTCCGAAATTTAAAGTCAATGCCATCACAAACGACAACGTAGAGTTGACAATCGACAACGGTTCAATTGCATGGCACTACATACTCGGTCTTGAGGGTGATGGCCCGTTCAACGGTTTCAAATACGACTCAGAGTACAACCTTTGGAAAAAGGCAAATGTTAATGCTCCGACATTCTGGTATGCTCCGGGATGGAATCAAATTGCCGACCCGACATATACCTTTGACGGCACAACCTACACAGTGACATTGCCCGAAGCAACAACCGACACTTGGCAAGCACAAATGGCACTTGCCACCGACATCGTGACAAGCTCAGCCAACAGCTATGATTTCTCAGTAGTGCTCAACTCTAAGCTTGGACATCCGCACGTGATGGTTAAACTTGTTGACAGCGCAGACGATGGTGTTTACTACTGCGCAGATGCTGTAGCGCTCAATGCTTACGAAGACTACATTTACTACTTCTACGGTGTGCCGGGCATAGACAGCAACGTTAAGCTGGTGCTCGACTTTGGTGGCAACGCAGCCGGAGATGTAATCACCATTTCAAACATTGTGCTCAAAAATCACGCTGACGACGACGGCACAGTGGTGCCCAGCGACGAGCCCGAAGCTGACGTTGATTGGGTGGCTGAAAACTCTGACAACAATCTTTGGAACGGCTGCACATTCAGCAACTTCTTCTATTATGCTCCGGGTTGGAGTCAAATTGCCGACCCCGGATTTACAGCAAATGGTTCGGTTTATACAATCGACTTGCCTGAAGCAACCAGCGACCAATGGCAAGCACAAGTGCACTTCATGACCAACATTGCAACATCGGCATCGAAGAAATACGACTTCCGCATCAACCTCAACTCAACAACCGACATGAAAGGTGTGACAGTTAAGTTGACCAGCACCGACTCAGATGACGTGTTCTACTTCACCGATCGCGTAGATCTCACCGCCTACGATGACATCACACTCAAAGAAGTGAATTTATCAGGCATAGACATTTCAAGCGTCAAGTTAGTGCTTGACTTTGGCGGATGCCCGGCAAATTCAAAAGTTGAAGTTTCGAAGATTATTCTTCAAGAACATATTGGCGATTAATCGTCTCATTCCCTGAAAAACGACAGGGCCATCAGCTTCGGCTGACGGCCCTGTTTATTTTATGATGCTCAGACTAATTATTTGAGCGAATTGGCTTTTGTGAAAGCAATGATTTCGGAAATATGACCGAAAGCGAGGCAAACAACAGTGTCGGCAGCGCCATAGTAAACGGCAACGCGGTCACCGTCGTGCAAAGCAGCGCAAGGGAACACTACGTTGGGCACATCGCCGGTGAGCTCGTATGGAGCAGCCGGGCCGAGCAAGTAAGGTTGAGTGCGAGCAATCACTTTTGAGGGATCTTCGAGGTCGAGCAAAGCGCTACCCATAGCGTAACGGTATCCGTTGCAAGTGGTGATAACACCGTGGTAGAACAGCAACCAACCTTCTTCGGTGCGGATGGGCACAGCGCCGGCACCAACTTTTGTGCATTGCCAAGCGCTATCTTCGAAGGGAGTCGGGCCCATAACGTGACGGTGCTCACCCCAGTAGCGCATATCGGGGCTGTAGCTCAACCAAATGTCGCCGAAGGGAGTGTGACCGTTGTCGCTGGGACGGCTGAGCATAGCATATTTGCCGTTGATTTTTTCGGGGAAAAGCACGCCATTGCGGTTGAAGGGAAGGAATGCATTTTCGCATTGGAAGAACTCTTTGAAGTCATAGGTGTAACCGATGCCGATAGTGGGGCCATGGTAGCCGTTGCACCAAGTGATCCAATAAGTGTCACCGATTTTAGTCACACGAGGGTCGTATTTGTAAGCCGATTCAATCATTTCAGTGTTACCGGCTTTAAATTGGATAGGTTCGTGATTGATGTCCCAGTTAACGCCATCTTTGCTGAAGCCGGCAAAAATATTCATTTGCACGGCACGGTTGTCGCAACGGAACACACCGGCATAACCGCCTTCGAAAGGCACAACAGCGCTATTGAAAATGCTGTTAGAAGTGGGGATGTGGTAGCGGTCAATGATAGGATTTTCGCTGAAGCGCCACATCGGATCTTTGCAACCTTCGGGCTTGTCTTGCCAAGGCATGCTAACTTTTTTTGTTTCCATAATTTCTTGTATAGGCTAAAATTTAGTTAGTTTGTAGTATTCATATCAAAGTGCAAACAACCTCCGCTCATGATTTCGTTATGTTTGAGTGTGTATCGGCCGAGGCGTTTGCCGTTAAGAGTTATGTTTTTTACGTATATGTTTTTTTCATCACGCTGTGGGGCGGTGATGGTGAATGTGTTTCCGTTTTCGAGATGTATCACAGCTTTTTTGAAGAGCGGAGCGCCGATTTGATATTCACCGGCAATCGGGTCAACGGGATAAAAGCCGAGTGCACTGAAAATATACCAAGCCGACATTTGGCCACAATCCTCATTGCCGCAAAGTCCGGCGGGAGAATTGCTGTATTGCTCACGGAGTATGCGGTCAACGTAGTATTGAGTTTTGCGCGGTTGTGAGGCGTAGTTGTAGAGATAGGCCACGTGGTGCGAAGGCTCGTTGCCGTGCACGTATTGGCCAATCATACCGGTGCTGAAGAGAGGCAAGTCCACGCTGTCGTCGTTGAGGGTGAAGAAAGTGTCGAGACGTTCGGCAAATTTCTTGTAACCGCCCATGAGTTTTGCCAATCCGGGTATGTCTTGTTGCACTGACCAAAGGTAGTGCCAAGCGTTACTTTCGCAGATATCTTCGGTGTAGGCAAGCGGATTGAAGGGGGCTATAAAGGTGCCGTCAGACAGACGCGGTTGCATAAATCCGGTTTGCGGATTGAACGTATTTTTATAGTATGCAGCGCGCTTTTCAAATTCCTTTTGCACGGCACGATTGCCAACATGAGCGGCAAGGCGGGCTATGCAATAGTCGTCGTAGGCATACTCAAGGGTTTTAGACATAGACCATGATGAGTCGCGGTCGCAAGGCACATAACCGAGTTGACGGTATAGGCCTATGCTGCGGTAATCATCTTTGCGAGCCGTAGCCACGCAAAGGTTGAGCACGTCGTTGGCATCACCGGTATAAATTCCTTTGAGCACGGCATCAACAATCACGGGCACAGAATGATATCCAATCATCATGTCAGTTTCAGAGGCCCACATATTCCATACGGGCATACGGCCGAGTTGACAGGCAAAGTCAACAAGTGACTGAGTCATGTCGGCAGCACGCGAGGGGGCGATGATTGTGTAGAGCGGATGAGCGGCGCGATAGGTATCCCACAGTGAGAATGTGCTGTAGTTCACGCTCGATGTGGTGTGTTGTTTACCGTCAGGGCCGAGATATTTACCTGAAACATCGCTGTAAATTGTTGGTGCTATCAAGCTATGATATAGCGCGGTGTAAAAGACAGTGCGAGCGTTGTCGTCGTCAGTTTCTATTTCAATGCGAGAGAGCTCGGTGTTCCATTTATCGCGCACCTCGCGCATAGTTTTGCCAAAGTTTATGGTGGAGCCTATTTCGCTGCTAAGATTGTTTAAAGCCTCACTTTCTGAAGTTGGCGACAAAGCGGTGGCAACTACCACGTTGTCATTGTTCACGTCAATAAAAGTGAAGTTAGCGATACCCCCGTTTTGTGCAACGTTGGCAAAGGGCTTTGAGAAACGAGTGGCGAACCACACTTTTTGGTTGCGCGCCCAGCCGTCACTAAAGCGATATCCGCAGATGGTGACTGAGTCGAGCACTTGAATGTGAGTGGAGAGTGTATGGTCCCAGTTTGTAGCCTTTTCGAGGTTAAGTATTACAGTGAGAGTGTCGGCATGCACGGTGTAGCGCTGCAAGCCTACGCGCTCGGTGGCGGTGAGCTCAACGTCGATATTATAGTCATCGAGGTGCACTTTGTAGTATCCGGCACGAGCAATTTCGCTATCGTGTGAAAATTTGGAGTGTATGCCCAGCGGAGCCTCGGCGACTTTGACGGGGGCTGTTACGGGCATAAACGAAATGTCATAGAGGTCACCGGCGCCGGTACCGCTGAGGTGAGTGTGGCTAAATCCGGCGATAGTGCTGTCGGGATAGAAGTATCCGGCAATGCGGTCCCAACCGGGCAAACCGTTGTCGGGGCTGAGTTGCACCATGCCATGCGGAGCTTGAGCGCCGGGATAAGTGTTGCCGCCGCCTAAAGTTCCTATCAAAGTATTTACGCACTGAGTGTAGTCTGTCAACGGGGCGGCAAACACAGATGTGCAAGCCAAAGCCATTGATATGATAGCAAATACAAAATTTCTATGCATCAATTTAGATATATTTTTATAGGGCACAAAATTACGAAAAAATGTGGAATTTTGCTATTACTCAGCATCAAAAAGTTAAGCGACAGAGCATTAATTGAGCTTATGATTTTTTATAGCCCTCATAATAGTATGATTGCTCAATGCCTTTAAATAAAATATCTCTATTATTTACATCGTCAGTCAAGGCCGGACTAAGCAAAAATCGCAGTTCCAAATCATTGATTGGGCTGCGCTCCATAGCCTGTAAATACAGGTCTTTGTCCACCTTTTGCCAATCAACAACTTTGTGAAGATTTTTTTTGAGTATTAAATCGAGCCAAATACGGGTGGCACGACCGTTGCCCTCCATAAACGGATGAGCAACATTCATTTCAACATACTTTGCAATTATTTCTTCATACGATGATTCGGGCATACGCTCTATGGCCGCCAAAGCTTCCTTCAGATACAACGAATTTGCAAAGCGAAATCCGCCTTTTGAAATGTTTTGTGTGCGTATTTCGCCGGCAAAGTCAAAAAGTCCGTCAAAGAGAGCAAGGTGAATCTGCTGAAGTCCGGCAACGGTGCCAACTTCAACCTCATTTACTTTTCCGGAGTCAAAAAATTGCTCAGCCTTCAAAAGGCTCTTAGCATCTATATCGTGCATGATGTTGAGTATTTTGAGCAAAGATAGCACATTTTTTTATAATGTGGAAATTATAGGGGGAGCGCGGTGAGACGCATTTGGCAAGCTGCGCAATCGCAGTCAATGCGCATGGTGCGCATAGCAGTGTTTGTTGGGCGCAAATATAGCTTTGCCGGGAGTTTTTTGGCGTCGGCGGTTTTGAGGCAAGCGCCCATTTCGCGGCGCAGGCAAAAGCGCGTGGTCATAACGTGCACCTCGGCAGACGATGCCGGCATATTCACTTCCATAGCCGACTCGATTGACTCGGCACCATGGTCAGTGTAAAGTTTGCGTGCCAAACGGTTAGACACATTATCGTGGAAGGTGAGAGTACGATTTGGCACTTGAGCATCGGCATTTTCAGGGCGACGCAATTCGAGCTGACGAGTTGCCGCCGCGGCATGGTTGAGCACGTCGATGGCTTGTGTGCGCAGCGAGGTCAGCACCGAGGCCGGGACGAAAAGGTTGCCCACGTTATCGGTGAGTGTGCGAAGGGTGTAGATGGTATTACCAAGACGCTCAAGGGTGCGGCGACGGGCATCAATTTGGGGTGTGCGTGCTTCGTCGAGGGCACACTCAATGGCCGACTCAATGCTGCATCCGCGTTCATCAGTGATAGCGAGCACAAGTCCGCGTGGATATGTGCGCAAAGTCATGTCAACGGCAATGCGACGTGCGGGGCGAGCGGCGCGCATGGCATCGTCAAAAGCTTTATCACCGTTGCGATATAGCTTGGTGCCGTTGGCTATGTTTACTGCCGATGCGGGATAGAGCGTATTTCCGTCAACACGATTTAGGCGGAACCCTGTAAATTTACCGGCTACGTCAAAATAGCCCAAGCCATCGCCGTTGTGCAGTTCTTTTTTGAGCCTTGCGGTGAGAGCACGCGGAGTGACACGGGTAACAATACCCACCTCCTCGCCAATCCACTTTGGTGTGAGCGGCTGCGAGAGCGCACCTTTGCCGGGATGTGTGTTGGTGAGGAAGTATTCGGTAAATCCGCGGTTGAATGATTTATTGATATCGGGATTAAAGCCATAAGAGGACGAGCCAAACGAGTCGCGGCAATATTTATCGGGCTGCGCGGCACAGAGGTCGTTGAGAGCTTGCGAGTAGACAGCCACAGTGTTCATCACATAGTCAGGCGACTTCAGGCGGCCTTCAATTTTAAATGAAGTGATGCCGGCCTCGGCAAGGTCGGCAAGATTGGCCAAACGGTTCATGTCGCGCAACGACAAAAGATGGCGGTCAGCAACAATAACGTTGCCGTCGCCGTCAACAAGGTCGTAAGGCAAACGGCAAATCTGTGCACACTCGCCACGGTTGGCCGAACGACCGCCATTGACAAGGCTGGCACGGCAATCGCCGCTATAGCACACACATAGGGCACCGTGCACAAATCCCTCAAGTGCAACGTGCACGCGCTGCGACACTTGGCGAATTTGGTCGAGGGTGAACTCGCGTGGCAACACAATGCAGCTCATGCCAAGATTTTCGAGGAACTCGGCTTTTTCGGGCGTGCGAGTGTCGCACTGTGTGGAAGCGTGCAAAGCGATGGGAGGCAAATTCATGCGCAACAAGCCCAAGTCTTGCACAATGAGAGCATCAACGCCGGCGGCATAGAGTTTGTGCACAAGTCGCTCAACGTCGGCAAGCTCGTCGTTATAAATAAGAGTGTTGAGGGTGACGTAAACCTTCACGCCGAATTGGTGGGCATAGTTGCACACGGCGGTGATGTCGTCAATAGAGTTGGCGGCGGCAGCACGAGCGCCATGGTCGGGGCCGCCCATATAGATAGCATCGGCGCCGCAATTTATGGCTGCAAGTGCAGTTTGCAAATCGCGCGCCGGAGCAAGTAGCTGAAGTTTACGCATATAGTTATTATTTCTTTTTCATCACAGAAAAGCCGAAACGGCCCAACTTTTCGCCAAGTGCATAGTATGCGCCGTGGCTGTAGGCCATAAGTCCGGCTGCACCGAGGTCGAAAGCGCCTGTTTCGCTGTCAATATATTTGTCATCGGCGAGCACGCCAAGCACCTCGGCGATGAACATGTGGTGGCTGCCCAGGGCAATGATGTCTTTCACGCGACATTCAATGGCCAAAGGCGACTCTTTGACATAGAAACAAGTGTTGTTCACTCCCGGTTCAGGGGTGAGCCCGGTTTCCTTCCACTTGTCGAAGTCGCGGCCCGATTTCACGCCGCACCAGTCGGTGGCTCGAGCCATATCGGCAGTGGTAAGGTTTACGGTGAATTGCATTTCGCGGCGAATGATGTCATACGAATGACGCTCGGGGCGCACAGAAATGCTCAACATAGCCGGGTTGGTACAAATAGTACCGGCCCAAGCTACGGTTATAAGGTTAGCCTCCCGGCGCGTAGAGCCGCAGCTCACAAGCACCGCGGGAGCGGGATACACCATGGTACCCGGTTTCCAATTTTGACGTGCCATGGGTAAGTGTGTAGTTAAAGGATTTGAGCGTCAGAGCCGATTACGGCGTGATTGCAATAGTGGCAACGGATGACCACGGGGTCACGTGAGATAACGTGAAATTTCGTAGCCATAGGCTCGTTGTTGGTGATGCACTTTTTGTTGCCACAGCGCACAATGCCGCAAACGAGGTCGTTGAGCACAACGGGACGTTTTTCAACCACTTCATATTCGCGTATGATGTTAACGACGGCAGTGGGAGCGATGAGGGCAATGCGGTTTAGCACATCTTCGTCAAACTCAACATCGGCAACTTTGATGATACCTTTTTTGCCGATTTTGCGGCTGTCGAGGTTAAAGCCGATAGTGACGTTTTTGTCCATATTTTCAATGCCGAGAATTTTCACGGCTTTGAAGAGAGCGTCAGATGGGATATGGTCGATAACAGTGCCATTGCGCAAAGCGGCAACAGCAAGTTCTTTTTTGTTTGTTGACATGATAGTAAAAGTTAGATTTTAATGCCGAGAGCGCGGCAGATGATAGCTTGACGTGCGAACAAGCCGTTGCGAGCTTGTTCGAAATAGTATGCGTGGGGGTTATCGTCAACGTCGGGGTTGATTTCGTTCACGCGAGGCAGCGGGTGGAGAATGCGCATATTTTCGCGAGCGCCGCCGAGCATAGCGTTGTTGAGCGAGTATAGATCTTTCACGCGGTCATATTCGGCAATATCAGGGAAGCGTTCACGTTGCACGCGTGTCATATATATAATGTCACTGGTGTTGATCACGTCTTCGCTGAAATCTTTATGTTCTTCGTAGCGGATGTTGTTGTCGTCGCAGAATTTTTTGTATTCGGCGGGCATTTTGAGTTCATCGCAAGCCACGAAGCGGAAAGTTGGGTTGAAATATTGCATAGCCATAAGCAAAGAGTGGACTGTGCGGCCATATTTCAAGTCACCGACCATAGTAATATTCAAGTTTTCGAGAGTGCCCTGAGTTTTGAGGATAGAGTACAAATCGAGCATAGTTTGTGAGGGGTGCTGATTTGCTCCGTCACCGGCATTAACGATGGGCACGTCAGTGACCTCGGTAGCATATCGAGCGGCACCTTCAAGGTAGTGGCGCATGATGATGAGGTCAACATAGTTCGACACCATTTTGATGGTATCTTTTAGAGTTTCGCCCTTTGAGGTTGATGTAGCAGCGGGGTCAGAAAATCCGATAACGCGACCGCCGAGGCGGTTAACAGCCGTTTCGAAGCTGAGGCGAGTGCGAGTAGAGGGTTCAAAGAACAATGTGGCGACAACTTTGCCGTCAAGAATTTTGTGGTTAGGATGCTCCTCGAAATAACGAGCTGTTTCGAGCAGAGCAAGCATCTCATCGCGGGTGATGTCCGAAATAGAGACAAGACTGTTGGTATTCATGACTGGATTGGTGGTTTTTGTTGTGCAAAGTTACGCGATTTTTCCGTAATAAGGAAGAATAATCGGAAATAATCAAACAAAGAGCGAGCAAATATATAAAATGAGCCACTCAACACAAATAATATATTAACAGACAGTTACAGTGTATTAACACACTAAACGTTAATTCTCAGCAATTTTGTACACTTTTATATATTTTTAATTTATGATTAAAGTATGTTAATTATTAATCGTTTGCGGAATTTTTCTGTTAATAAATTTGCACGTAGTTCGAAAATTACTTAAATTTGCCCGCATAATGATGGAACAACTGCCACAAACCTTTTCAAAGTTTGCCTCTATTACATCATTTATCAAGCACAACGCTTGCAGTTAATAAAAAATTTTAATAATAACCGTACTAATAAATTCCATTAGTATAACATCTATAACAAGAAATTACTAACTAACCTTAATACTAATTTATAAAAAATCGCTTATGACAATGTTAAGAAAATTGTTTGCGATGGTAGGACTTGTCCTATTTTCAGTTGTCGCGCTAACTTCATGCAGCGACGATGATGACTTCCCGAAAGGGACCATGGGACAGATTGCCATCCATTCATGTCAAGCAACTGCAAATTCAGTAACAGTTTACTGGACGATTGTGTCAAACGAAAATTGTGATGGCTATGTCATTACGCTTTACAAAGGCACACGCGACAACCTGGGTGCACAAATCGAGGAAAAAACCTTTGATAAGTACACACACAACTACACCTTCTCAGGTCTCACTCCCAAAACCACTTATGTAATTAAGACAAAAGGCATACCCAGTGCTGCCAGCGGCATGAGTGACGCTTTGGAGTATTACAAGGAATTTACAACATCAGCTGAATAATCAGCAGGTCCTTAATTCTATCAAATTAAAACAAGTACAATTATGTCAAATACCAATTTGAAAAAGTGGTGTATCGTGCTTGCCGGCCTTTGTATGACAGGGACTGCAGGTGCTGTGACCGCAATTGCTGAGGCTCCACAAGCTTCACAATCAACATCAGTATGTAAGGGTGTTGTAGTTGACACAGAAGGTGAACCGGTTATCGGTGCATCAGTACGTGTAGACGGCACTAAAATCTCAGTTGCCACAGACATAGATGGTAACTTCACACTTCCCGGCGTAAAAAACGGCGCATCAATCACAATCAGCTACATTGGCTGCAAATCACAAACCGTGAAATGGACAGGCGGCACCATCCGTGTGATGCTCGCTGAAGATTCAAACACACTCGATGAGTTGGTAGTGCTCGGTTATGGTGTAACCCAAAAACGTGCAAAAGTAACCAACTCAGTATCAAAAGTTACCGAAGATAACCTCACCATCGGTACAAACGCCAACCCGGCGCAAGCACTTGTTGGTGCCGTATCAGGTGTTAAAGTAGATGTTACTTCAGGTAGCCCGTCAGCAACACCGTCAATCACCGTACGTGGTGGTACAAACTATGGTAGCGCCAGTAACGAGCCTCTCGTTGTAGTTGACGGTATCGTTCGCGAGTCACTTTCAGACATCAACCCCAACGATATCGCTGACATGCAAATTCTTAAAGACTCAGGTGCAACAGCAATCTACGGTGCACGTGCAGGTAACGGTGTTATCCTTATCACCACCAAACAAGGTCAACAAGGCTCAGCACGCATCAACTTCAGCGCCAAAGTCGGTTTGAATGACTATAGCGATATAGGTTATACAATGTGTACAGACGAAGATTACCTCTACTACTACCGCACAGCACTCTGCAACACACAATGGATGCTGCCCGGTGGTAACTACTCATCTTCTCTCAACTCAATGCTCTACAACACCAACCAACCCGGTGGTATTGGCCGCACAGAGTTGTCAAACACTCAAAGCTATAACATTCTTCGCAAAACAGACGACAACGCATACCTCCTCGACCAAGGTTGGAAAGAAATGCGCGACCCCGTCAGCGAAAACTACATTCTTTATAAGAACATCGACATCTTGAAACTTAACACAAACCGTCCGGCTATCACTCAAGATTACAGTGCAAACGTATCAGGTGGTAACGACCGCGGTAAGTATTACGCTTCAATCGGTTACTACGATGCCGAAGGTGCTATCAAACAAACATTCTACAAACGTTATAACTTCGCATTCACCGGTAGCTATAAATTGAATAGCTGGTTGGAAGCTAACTCAGTGTTCAACTACATTCGCGCTAATTGGTTGAATGACG
>CAYSLD010000013.1:0-26074 GCA_964431795.1 uncultured Bacteroides sp. | reverse complement strand
AGCCCCCGGCAAGATATGCGCCTACGCTGTAGGTGGCGCTCGAAACGTGGCCGTCGTATGGCGCTCGCACGGTGCAATATCCGTATGTTGTTTCGGCTGTCTGCAACGCTGCCCGTGCATTGTTTATGGCTGCTTGTGCCGTCTCCATATTGCTCTTTGCTTGCAGCACTTCCATTTGGCTGACAGCGTCGCTTTGCAGCGCTTTGGTCATTGCTTGATAGTTGTCGGCGGCATATTGATATGAGGCTATGGCATCGTCAAGTTGGGCACGCGCTTGTTTCACCGCATCTTCATACTGCGATGACTCAATGGTGAACAACACGTCACCGCCATGCACAAAGTCGCCTGACTTGTAGTTTTTTGTGCGTAGATAGCCGTTCACGCGTGCCACCAAGTCAACCTCGTCGTCGGCAGTGAGATAACCCGGATAGTCTTGGCGCAGTGTCACCGAGTCGATGAGCACCTCAGCCACGTCTATGGTTTGCAATTCTTGTTGTGCGTTTTTCTTCTCGTTTTGGCAGGCCGCAATCACAGCGCATCCTCCAATAATCAGATATTTGATTTTCATAGCGTTATGGTATTGCTTTGTAATAGTTTATTAGTGCAGTTAGCGCTTGTCCTTTTGCCACAATGAGCGAATTAACATTTTCCAAATACGACATCTGTGCATCGGCAACATTTATGAATGGCGATAAACCGCTTTTGTAGTTTTCAACCGATCGCTCATTGTATAGCCGGCTTTCGCGCACCACATCGTTGAGTGCATTTATGTATTTCACTGTGTTGCGATAGGTGGCAATGACATCCGATGCCTCGCTTATGGCAGTCAGCAGCACCAAGTTGTAGTTGTCAACGCTCTCTTGCAGCGATTGCTCGGCTGAGGCTATGCCATATTTCCGCGCAAAGCCGTCAAAGACAGTCCAACTGAGTGTTGGTGTAATGGCATAAACCACGCTGTTTTTGTGCGTGATGTCGCGCAAGTCATGCGCTTCTGAGCCAAGACTGCCGGTGACAGTGAGTGTTGGCAACCAATCTTTCTTGGCTATGCCCAACTGTGCTGCGGCGATATCAACCTTGCTGATTGCCTGCTCAACATCTGTGCGACCCATGAGCTGTTGCGGTGTGACGCTGTTGGCAATGATATGCACGTAGTCGGGCATAGGCATGGTTAGCGCCAGTCGTGCGTGTATGGTTTGCGGGTCAACACCTATCAGCACGGCAAGTTGGTTGATGTTGCTGTGTATGCTGTTTTCAAGCATTGGTATTGATGAAATTGTTGAGTAGTACACTTGTCGAGCTTGGTCAACATCGAGCATTGACGCTATGCCTGCATCAAATCGGGCTTCGGCAATCTTCACCACTTGCGCTTGGCTTGCTGCGTGGTCAAGCGCAACCTGCATCTGTGCTTGCTCCATGCGCAGCTGCATATAAGCCGTAGCTATTTCTGTCGACACTGTGAGGTCTACGCCCGCACGTTCGGCTTGCGACAACTTCACTTGATGCTTTTGCTCGCGCACATTGGCCGTGATCTTTCCGAATAGGTCAACTTGCCACGACATATCAAGCAAGCCTGAAAATAGCGATGCACTAGCACCGCTGCTCCGTGAGCGTGAATAGGCGGCTGAGGCCTCGATAGTCGGATAGTATGAAGCGCGGGCTGTGCCCAGTCCGGCGCGCGCAATCTCAATGCGCCGTGTGGCAGCAAGCACGTCATAGTTATTTTGCAGGCCAACGGTGATTAGCGAGTCAAGCAGTTCATCGTTAAATGTGCGCCACCACTGCGCCCGCATTGGCACACCCGTGGCTAGAAGTATTAACAAGAGAATCAAAGGTTTGAGTTTTGCACACATAATTTAAATCAAAAGTATTAGAGATTAACGGAACTATAACCACTCATCCCACAAATAAGTTTTGTCGCCTGCCCCAAAAATGTTTTGTGTGCATGTTTTTGGCCAAACCGTTTGCAGTTACAAAAAAAAACTTTACCTTTGCACTGCAAAAACCGAAAAACCCTGCCTTATGGTGTAATGGTAGCACATCGGATTCTGGTTCCGCTAGTGAGGGTTCGAATCCTTCTAAGGCAACAAAGCGAGGCTGTGCCGTGGCACAGCCTCGCTTTAAACTTTTGGCGAGGGGAGCAGTCTAAGGTGTAAATACAAAATTTGAAAGTTATGACTGCACGAAAGGTTCTATTGATTTGCATTGCTATGGTTGCTGCCTCATTTGGTAGCAGCTGCTCGCATCACGAGGAAGATCCCACTATATATGTCAGCCAAATCAAATCGGTGCAAAAGCTAGTGTTAGCACAGATGACGATTTCAAAAATGGCGACTATTGATGATATCAAGGTTGACGAGGCACAAGGCATGAAGCAAGTGGCCTCAGCGCTGTTGGCCAATCTGAAAATTGGTGACCGCAAAGGCGCTTACGCTTACGACACTTATTTGCGCGCTTACGTTGACCTAACTAATTTCTCAGCCGACGATGTGGCTATCAGCAACGACGGCAAAGATATTGAAATCACTTTGCCGCGTGTGCAAACCGAATTTGACGGTCGCGATATGAAAATACGCGAACTGCACTATCGCGTGACCGGTCTTCGCTCTAAAATCGGCGCTGACGAGCGCGCAAAGGTCAAAGAAATGATGAACCAATCGCTCGTTGACGAGGTGCAAAACAACTCAGCTTTTACCGACGAACTTGTTGCCGAGGCCGAGCACAATGCTCAAACTTATTTTCAAAATATGTTTGGCAGCGAAAAAAATGTTGTTGTAAAATTTAAATAATAAAGACTATGAAAGCTATAAACAATACATATAAACTTGCAATTTCTGCTGCAATTGTGGCTGCTATAGTTGGCATTTGTTGGTTGGCAAAAAGTTACCATGATGCCCCTGAGGCCGACACCACAAAAATTTATGCCGCAATGATTGAAGATATAAAGCCTATGTTTAAACTTTGCACCGTTGAAATTCGTGAAGACTATCCCATGGACGAGCGCATAGGCAACAAACACATTTTTGCTAAAGTGGCTTTGCGCGGCTCTATCAGCTTTGATATTGACAATTTGAAAACTGAAAACCGTGGCGACACTCTTGTGGTGTATATGCCTGATGAAATTGTTGACGTCAAAGAGTCTACCGACCCCAATTCATACCAAGTTATTGACACATGGAACGATAACTTGCTGGGGAGCAACACGCTCACTACTGCCGAAGAAAATCGGGTGAAGGAGCGCGTGGCTCAGCGATTTCGCAAATATATTTATAGCAAGGGATATGTTGACCGCGCACGCCAAGAGGCTCGCACAAACCTCACGGCAATGGCGCAAGCTGCTTTTAAATGTCCGGTAGTTGTTGTCGATGAGTGAGTGTGCTTATTCAGCGAGCAGACCGAGAGCTATTGAGCGTCCGGCAAGGTCGCTGAATAGGTCAAACGGGTGAGCCGGGTCAACGTTTTTATCGCCAACGGCAACGGTGGGTTGTTGCACCGCTCCGGCTTTGGCAAAGTCGCAAAGCATCTCGTAGGCTATGCCATGCCACGGTGTTTGTTCGGCTACAATTGTCTTTTGATAATAGTAATATAGCAACGAAGCGATGTAGCTAAACAGCATGGGCATGTGTTGCTCGGTAAATTCGTCGTGAGGCATACGCGAGCCCAATTGCTCGAGTGACGAACCGGCAATCACGCACAGTGCGAGCATTTCATGCGCGCTATCGTTGCACATATCGTCAAGACTTAGCGACATCATCGCTGTCACTGCAGTGGCATAGGCATCGGCATAAGCTGACGCTCTAAACAATAAATCGCTGTGGCACTGCGCAAGTTGTGCTAAACACCAAAGTGATTGTTTAACGTCGGCACCTGCATTGTGGGCCACACGCCACGCGTTGTCGGCATGAGCGAGTTCTTCGCCCGACAAGCGCACAGCGTCATCAAGGTTATTATCGGCTGCCATGGCTTCAATTTCGCCAAGCAACTCTTTTACTGTGTCTTTATTCATCTGATTTTATTTCTTCTGAAGGCGGAGCAGCCGACGCTGCTGCGGGTGATGCTTGCATTGGTGTTGCCGAGCCTTCCGAGTCCTCGCTCTCGTTCATGAGGGCTTCCATCTCTTCGCTCACAACAAACACGTCATCAGGGTCTTTAGGCCGCAACGACTCGTACCATGCAAATTTAGGCAGCCATAGCATTGACCGCTTAGCCAAATAGAGTGGGGTGGCCTTGCCTGTTGTCTCAGGCCACATTTTCAGCCGCTCCATAGCTTTATTCTTCATCCACGCGGTGAGAAATGAGCTCTCCACGCTCACTATCTTATTTATTGTCGAGTCGTTTTCTTCGGGGAAGAATATGGCTTGCACTGAGCCGCTAACGTCAACTTGGCGCATTTCTTTGCCGTCGAAATAGGCCACCATCGTTTTGCCGCACAGCTGATTGTATATGTCATCTTCAAGCTTTTGTGCGCTAAACCCGAAGTCGGGCAGCTCGGCGCGGTCAACGGTTGAGTCGTTGAGATGCACTTTGATAAGGTTGCCGAATATTTGACGGTCGTCGCTCCACACAATTGGGTGACGGTGCATATACAGCATCGAATCTTTTTGTATGAAATTCATTGAGTCGCACAAACCTTGCATATCCGAGCGATAGAAGCGCACACGAGGCCACGCGGTGAGCACGTGTGTTGAGTCGTTTTGCAGCGTGGGCACGCTGTCAACGAGCACTGTGGCTGTGTCAATGCGCATTATTGATGTGATGTAGCGCCCGTGCATATACAGTGTGTCGCCTTGTGAATATTCCATAGCGAGTGCACGACCTGTGACGTATGCACTATCTTGTATTTCGTTGTAGAAACCGTAATTGCCGCGCAAAGTTGATTGCTTGGCCGAGTCGACAAGCACCATGTTGCCAAATGCTTCTCCGATGCCCACTTTGCGGTCGTAGAACAGTGTGTCGCCTTCGAGAGTTGTGCCGCGGTTCATCACCACGCGTGAGTGTGAGTATAGCTCACCTTTGTCGGTCTCTGTGTTGTACGAGCCGTCTGTTGAGTATATAACACCTTGGCCGTTGTAAATGCGTGTTGGCGAGAAAAATTCAGCCAAGTGACTGTTGGTGTTATAGTACATTGTGTCGGTGTAAATGTCGAGAGTGTCTTTCTCGCTTAGCGACTTGAGATATACGTTTGTATAGAAGTTGGCTTCTTTTGTTGAGGGTATGTATTCGCCTTCAACCGAGGTGAGTCGGTTCTTTTTGTCGGTGAGCACACCGCCGGTGTTGTAGTATCCGTATTCGTTGTAGAGGTCGTAAGTGAAAATGTCTGTCTCAAGTTTCACATCGCGGTTGATGAGTCGCACCGGTTTTGTGGGTAGGTATGAGTAGAGATAAGCAATCTCACGGGTGCCGTCATAGTTCAACTCGTCGCCATACACAAACAGGGTGTCGCCTTGCTCCATGTGCACGTTGCCAAAGGCGTTGAATGAGCCTGAATTGGGGGCATAGTGCGCGCTGTCGCAATACATTTTCATCGGGCCTTTTGAAAATTTCACGTCGCCCGACACAATCATAAACGAGTCGAATTGCTCTTTGTGGAGCACCTCGGCACGTTCGAGTATGACACGGTTTCCGGCAGCACGACTTGCCGACGGAATTGTTGGCGCTATTCTCACCTTGCCGCTATTGTCGGCCATGCGTGTTGCCGTGGCTTTGTTGGGCGGTGTGGGCTTTTGCTTTCCCTTTGCCGAGGCTAGGGCCGGCAGCAAAAGTGGGGTGAGAAAAAATGCCAAAAACGCCAGGAACAAGACCCGGCGCTTTAGTGTATGGGTATCTGCATTGAACATTTCTGCAGCTATTTATAGTTAGTTTTTAATCCAACCTTTGTGCTCAAATTCGCAGCCGCGCCATCCGTCTTCGATGCGCACGTATGTGTTTGAGATTTTCTTTTCAAGCCAATCGCTGAGCACTTTTTGCTTAGCTGATTGCTCGTACATGTTTTTGATTTGTTGATAGTCGTCGGCAAGATTTGCTTTGTGAGCGTCGATGCGGTTGGTGAGTTTCACCAAGGCCACGATGTCGCGGTTACGTTTCGGATCGTTCATTGTGATCGGAGCTGAAATTTCACCGGGTTGCATATTGGCAACGGCGCGAGCTATTTCTTGCGGTAATTCTGACATCTCGAAGTGAGTGGTGCCGGTCTCGCTGTTGACCATCACACCGTTACTGTTGCGTGTGTCTTTGTCTTGCGAAACCACGCGGGCTGCTTCTTCGAATGTGAATTTTTTTGCAACGATATCTTTGCGCAGTGAGTCGAGGCGTTGCGAAGCATCAACCAAATCTTTGTCTGCCACTTTCGGGCGGAGCAAGATGTGGCGGCAATTGATGCGGTCACCGCGTTTTTCTATAAGCTGAATGATGTGATAGCCGTATTCGGTTTCAACAATCTTCGATACTTTCTTGGGGTCGTTGAGGTTGAAGGCTACGGCAGCAAATTCGGGCACCAATTGAGCACGGCCCATAAAGCCGAGCTCACCACCGCGGCCGCTTGAACCGGGGTCTTCACTGTAGAGCACGGCGAGAGTTGAGAAGTCTGACTCACCGCGGGTCACGCGGTCAGAGTAGTCGCGCAGACGAGCTTTCACGTCGTCAATCTCTTGGCGGGGAATGGTGGGGTTGATGGTGATAATTTGCACTTCTACTTGCAAGGGCACGTAAGGCACCGAGTCGGCAGGTAGCTCATTGAAATATTTGCGCACGTCAGAGGGAGTGACTTTCACGTCTTTGGTGAGCGATTCTTGCACTTGGCGCACACGGTAGCGGTTGCGAATGTTTTCGGTGTAGTATTCGCGAATTTCGGGCAATGTTTTGCGGAAATATTCTTCTACTTTTTCGCGTGTGCCGAGGTTAGAAATTAAAAAGTTCACTTGACCGTCAACTTGCGACTGTATTTGTGAGTCGGACACTTCAACGGTGTCAAGGTCGGCTTGGTGCAGATACAAACGTTGTATGGCCATCATCTCGGGCACCGAGCAGTATGGATCGCCTTTGATTGTTGCACGTTCTTGCAACATATCTTGATATGTTTGTTCAATCTCTGATTTGTAGATAGGATCGTCACCGATAGTCCAAGCAACTTCTTCGGCGATGTTATTTTTTGCAACGGCAAATGCGGCGGCTGCGGCAAAAGCCGAGCAAATTATGATATTCTTGATTTTCACGTGGCTAAGAATAAGTGATAAAAACGTTTATAATAGTGTGTAACACGGTGCAAAGGTAACTCATTTATGTAACATAATCAAAATGTTTTGTGTTGTTTACCCTTAAAATTACTAAAAAGTAATTGTGTTATTCGCTTTTAGTGTTAATTTGCCGGTTTTTCCATCGGGAGTTGACACTTTGACAGTTTGCTTTTTATTGCTGCAATTGGTCAGTGTGACACGTGTGGGTTGGCCGTTTTGCCACTCTACGTCTACGGTGATATTACCTTCGGCTTTGAGTCCGGTCACTTTTCCGTTTGCCCAGCATGAGGGTAGGGCGGGGAGTATGGTGATTGTGCCGTTGTGACTTTGCATGAGCATTTCGGCTATACCGGCCGTGACGCCAAAGTTGCCGTCAATCTGAAATGGCGGGTGTGAGTCCCACAAGTTATAGTACACGCCACCTGAACGTCCGGCATGGCGCAGTGCCAATCGTAGTATGTTGTGGGCACGGTCGCCGTCGTGGGCGCGAGCGCGCAAGTTTAGCTTCCATGCCATAGACCAACCGGTCGATTCGTCGCCGCGCACATTGAGCGTGTTGATGGCTGCATCGAAATATTCGTCGCCGCGCTCTATTTGGTGGAACGGATAGAGTGCCATCATTTGCGACACATGGCGATGCCCGCGCACGGTTGGCACTGACTCGGCTGATGTGTATTTCCACTCGCGCAATATGTTGGTGCCGTCAAATTTCTCAATGTGTAGGCCTTTGTCCAATCGTGCATACACTTTGCTCAGTTGTTTGGCTTTCTCTTTTTCGCCAAGCACTTTGCAAGCTGCTATGGTGTTTGCAAACAACTCGGCTACTAATTGCTGCGAGTGTGCGGTGGCATTTTCGGCGGCTGGGCCGTGCTCGGGTGAATATTCGAGCGGACACTCTAATGTGCCGTCAGGTGCTTCAACCAAGCGTTGCATCCAAAACTGAGAGCAAGTCCACATGGCATTAAATGCGCGTTTCAAAAAATCAGTGTCGAGTGTGTATGTGTAGTGCTGCCACAAGTGTGTGCAGTGCCATGCGTTTGCTATCACATAGTTGTCCATCCACCAACTTGTGCCTCCGAATATGCTGTTTTCGGTGTGGCAAGTCCACCCTTGCGTTTGTCCGGCTGCGCGTGCATAGCTTTTCCACTCGGGGCTGTCGGCCATACGAATTATGTATTCGAGGAACGGCCGATGTGTTTCGGTGATGTTGGTGTTTTCTGCCGGCCAATAGTTCATTTGCACGTTTATGTTTGAGTGTATATCCGCATTCCAAGCGTTTATGGCTTGTTGCGAATCGTAGCTCCATATACCTTGCAAGTTGCCGGGCAAAGCGCAATCGCCGAGTGATGACGATATGGCCAGATAGCGCCCGTATTGAAAGTATAATTGTTCGAGCATACGGTCAGCTTTGCTGTTACCTTTGCCGTATTGGTCAATGAGCTGATTTGTGGGCACTGTGTTTTCGCCGCCAAAGTCTAAGCTCACGCGGTTGAAGTATTGTTGATATTGCTTTATATGGTTGGTGCGGAGAGTCGGCCATGAGTCTACGCGGCCGAGTGTGGCGGCATTTTGTTCGCCGGGTACGAGTGTTGAGGTGTATCCGTTGGCGGTGTTGCTATTGTCGAAATTGGTTGATGCCGCAAGGTAAAGCGTTATTTCATTTGCCCCGCGCACCACAATCTTTTCACCGTCTTTGCTCAAACTGCCTCCGGCAACGTCCACACGCAAGTTGGCGGCATAGCTCAGCAACTCAAATTTTCCGCTAAAGCCCAGTTGGTTAGTTGGCAAATCGCTGATATTTTCAGCCTTGAAATGACGCCCGGCAACGGTCGTATAGTCTGCCGGAGTGAGGCTAAACTCGTAGCTGAGTTTGCCTGTAGCCGATGCACTTAGGTGCACGGCAACAACGTTGCAATCATAGTCGGCAATGTATTGGCGCTCGTATAGCACTCCGTCGGCATCGGTATATGTCACTTTTGCCTCGGCTGTGGCTAAATTCAAGCTGCGCACATAGCTGTCACTGACTATGTCTTTTTGGTCGAGATTTTGCATGTTTATGCGGCCGAAAGCTTGATACACACCGTAGTCGCGAGTGGCGGTCGGGGTGCTGTTTGTGCCGGTCCACAAGGTCTTTTCATTGAATATCAGCACATCGTCGTCAACGCGGCCAAACACGCTCGCTCCGAGGTGGCCGTTGCCGATAGGCAGCGAGTATTCTTGCCAATCAGCGGCAGTGACTGCGGGCTGAGTGGTGTACCATAATGTTAAATCACTGTCCGGGGTGTAGGCATTGGCTGCCAAAACAGTTGCACAACCAAGTGCTATAGCGATTTTTCTCTTCATGCTCAAGTTTATAGTTTTTTCCTTTGCGAAGTTAGTCATTAAATTTTGATTTGTGGCATATTTGGTTTATATTTGCAAATAAAAAATGACATTTTAGATGGCACCAACCATAATTAATAATAAAGACATCACTTCTGATAACACCTTCGCGATGAAGGTGAAATGCAATCAATGGATTAGTTATGACTCTGTTGCCGACTTGCATCAAGCTATTTCTATGCTCAACGGCAATCGCTTTTTGCACATTGGAGCCGGCAGCAATCTGCTGTTTACCGGCGACTTTGACGGCTACATTCTCCATTCAAACATTAAAGACTACACAATCATACGTGAAACCGACTCGCACGTGTTTGTTCGTGCCGGCTCAGGCTTGGTTTTCGACGATTTTATCGAGGCTATGTGCTCGCGCAACCTTTGGGGCGTGGAAAACCTATCGGCAATACCGGGCGAAGTTGGAGCCTCGGCCGTGCAAAATATCGGCGCATACGGTGTGGAAGCCAAAGATGTTATCACCGAGGTTGAGTGCATTGATACACTCACAAATCAACCCGTAACATTCTCAAATGCGGAGTGTTGCTACGATTACCGTGATTCACGCTTTAAGCACGATAAAAATCACTACATTGTTACCTACGTGACTTTTCGCTTGTCGAAGATTGCCGAGCCTAAACTCGGATATGGCAACCTGTCGTCAGTTGTCGCTGCTGATTGCAATAGCCCAATGGCCGTGCGCTCAGCTGTGATTGACATACGCAGCCGCAAATTGCCCGATGTGCACAAGTTTGGCAGCGCAGGCAGCTTTTTTAAAAATCCTGTTGTCGATAAGGCTACGTTTGAAAACATAAAGCGCCTTGCCGCTCCGCGTGACGTGCCCTTTTATTCGGTTGGCGACATGGTGAAAATTCCGGCTGCATGGCTGATTGAACAATGTGGCTGGAAAGGCAAAACCCTTGGCAACGCTGCTGTGTGGCATTTGCAGCCGCTGGTGCTGATAAATGCTACCGGAACAGCCTCGGCACATGAAATTATTGCCCTCGAAAATGCCATCATTAAGTCCGTAAATCAAAAATTCGGCCTCACTCTCCACCCCGAGGTCGAGCATATTTAGCACATACTCAACGAACTATATATCTCATATTATTACCATAATGAGCGAATTTATTATAGAAGGTGGACACAAACTCCACGGCACAATCGAACCTCAAGGAGCTAAAAACGAAGCTCTCCAAATCATAAGCGCTACGCTGCTCACTGCTGAACAAATCACAGTTTCTAATATACCTGAAATTGTTGATATTCATAATCTTATTGACTTGATAAAAGGCCTGGGCGTGAAGGTTACACACCCCGAAAAAGGTGTGTACACTTTTCAAGCCGATGATATAAATCTTGACTACCTCAACAGCCTTGAGTTTACTCGCAAATGTGGCGCGCTGCGTGGCTCGGTGCTCATTGTCGGCCCGCTGCTCACACGCCTTGGCTCAGCCTATTTTGCCAAACCCGGTGGCGACATGATTGGCCGTCGCAAAATTGACACTCACATTCGCGGCATGATTGACCTCGGCGCAAAGGTTGAATACGACACTGAAAAGAGCGCTTATCACCTCACCAAACCAACCGAAACCGGACGTTTGAAAGGTTGCTATATGCTGCTCGATGAGGCCTCGGTCACCGGTACGGCAAATATCATAATGGCTGCTGTGCTAGCCGAGGGTAAAACCACTATCTACAATGCCGCTTGCGAGCCATACATACAGCAACTTTGCAAAATGCTCATTTCTATGGGCGCAAACATACAAGGTGTAGGCTCTAACCTGCTCACCATATACGGCCAAAAAGCATTGTCAGGCACCACGCATCGTGTGCTCCCCGACATGATTGAAATTGGCAGCTTCATCGGTATGGCCGCACTCACTCGCAGCTCGCTCACCATCAAAAATGCATCTGTCGAAAATCTTGGTATCATTCCCGCCGCCTTCCGCCGTCTTGGCATTAACTTGCAAATTAACGGTGATGATATTTATGTGCCCGAGCAGCAAACTTATGAGGTTGAGACTGCCCTCGACGGCTCAATCCTCAATATTGCCGATGCTCCGTGGCCGGGCTTGTCTCCCGACCTTATCAGCGTAATGCTTGTTGTTGCCACTCAGTGCAACGGCAGCGTGCTAATTCATCAAAAAATGTTTGAGAGCCGTTTGTTCTTTGTTGACCGTCTCATTGATATGGGCGCACAAATCATGCTTTGCGACCCTCACCGAGCTGTGGTTATCGGCTTGAATCACCGCTTTGAGCTACGTGCCAACAAAATGACCTCGCCCGACATTCGTGCCGGCATCAGCATGCTCATTGCGGCTATGTCGGCAAACGGTACCAGCACCATTGGCAACATCAACCAAATTGACCGTGGCTATGAGAATATTGACGAACGTCTGAACGCTCTCGGTGCCCGCATCACACGTAAAAACTAACATCTCACATATATGAAACATCTTGCCTTTATCGCGCTCGCCCTGTGGTCGGTAGCTGCAAATGCTGCCGAGGTGAGCGACACTGTGCGCATTGCCGATTTTGGCGCTGCGCCCTATACCTATACTAACTGCGTGGAGACTGTGCAGCGTGCCATCGACTCATGCCGCTTACACAATCGCCCGGTAGTGCTTAAATTTGAGCCCGGTCGCTATGACTTTTGGCCCGAAGGTGCTGCACGCCGCGAGTATTTCATCACTAATACGTCGTCTGAAACGGAATGTCCGTCAAAAGTCAAAACTATTGCAATCCTTTTCGACGGACTGGAAAATGTGACCGTTGACGGCAACGGCGCAACTTTCATGATGCATGGCAAAATCACACCCATAGCTCTTGATAATTGCAAAAACGTTACGCTCACAAACTTTACACTTGATTTCGAGCGCCCCGGTGGCTCGGAGTTGACATACACTGCTGTTGGCGACGGTGAAGTGACCATGGCGGTGCATCCCGACACTCGTTATGACATTGTTGACAATCACTTGCAACTCATTGGCGAGGGTTGGCGCTCTAACTATGTGCATTGCATAAAATACACACCGTCAGTTGACCACTTCACTTACAGCAACGATTGGAGCGTATTGGCCAAATCAGTCGTCACTGACCTCGGAAACCGCACTCTGCAATTTAACACACCCGCTAATTTCGCGCCTGAAGTCGGCACCACGCTCACTCTTCGCGATATCATTCGCGACCAAGTGGGAATGTTCATATACCAATCAAACGATATAACCTTTGATGATGTGCGTGTGCAATATATGCACGGCCTCGGCATGGTTAGCCAATATTCGCACAACATAACCATGCACAAAGTGGCTTGCAAACCTCGTGAGGGCAGGCTGCTGGCTTCGTCTGCCGACTTCATGCACTTCTCAGGCTGCAGCGGCCACATCAGCATTGACAGTTGCACCTTTATCGGCGCTCAAGATGACGGCATAAACGTGCACGGCACCAACTTGCGCGGCATTTCGCGCATTGACGACCGCACCCTCGAACTGCGATTTATGCACCCGCAAAGTTACGGCTATCAAGCTTTTTGGCAAGGCGATACCGTTGCTTTTGTGCAAGCTGCAACTATGCAACGCCGTTCAACAGCCGTGGTCACAGCCGTAGAGCGTCTTAGCGACCGCACCGTCAAAGTAAGCTTTGACCGCGCCGTCCCTGCTGATTTCGAGCTTAATCATGATTGTGTGGAAAATCTCACGTGCACACCCACTGTTGATGTGCGCAAGTGCTATTTCAATCGCATAAACACTCGCGGCATACTCGTCACCACGCCACGCAAAGTTGTTATAGCAAATAATACTTTTGAGCGTCTTGGCATGAGCGCTGTGCTCATTGAGGCTGATGCCGAGGGTTGGTACGAGTCGGGTCCCGTGCGCGATGTCACTATCGAAAATAATCGGTTTGTAGGCTGCGGATATAATGGTGGCCCGCGTAATGCCACAATAGCTATTAACCCCTCAAATAAGGTGCTCGATGCCAAGAAACCGGTACATTCTGGCATTCGCATAGTGGGCAACTATTTCGACACTGATGGCCGTCCGATTCTTTACGCAAAAAGCACTCGCGATTTGATTTATCGCAACAACACAGTCAGCGCACTCCCCGACAACGCATTTATCACCGAGGCTTGCACACGCGTATCAATCAAGTAATTTTTGATATATCACATAGTCATCGTGCGCCAGCACTTTGGTGCAGCGCTCTTCGAGCATATCTGACATGGCAGTCGGCTCGTCAAAATAGAGTATAGTCAACGGCTCTTTGCTGCTGTCAATCTCGTTGCGCACCCAATCAATATACTCTTTGTCGTTATAGTCCACACCTTCAAAACGGTGACGCAGATAGTCATTGCGCGATTGCAAAAGGTATTCGAAGATATATTCATTAATGCGTCTCAGCACAAGCGTTTTGCCCGATGCGTAGGGCTTCATGTCGGTCATCACCGAGTCAATATACTCGCCCGCAGCAGGAGTGGTTTTTATACCTTTTGCCAATCCGTCTTTAAATTCGTATTTGGCTTCCAATATACCGGCATCAAGATATGAAAATTGGCATACACCAATAATTGAATATACAAGAATTCCGGCAAGCACAATTAGTCCGATTTGCTTCACGCTGCGGCTGATGTGTTTGTGCAAGTATATCGCAAGTATTGGTATTGAAGGCAAAAGTACAAACTTATAAAATCCGGTGTTACTTCCGATTAAAGGAACTATCGACAACAGTGCAAAAGCATAGACTTTTTTATGATCGTCGCTAGTCGGATTGTAATAGTAGGCCAAGCCATACATGATCGCAACTATTGTGAGCTCCATGTCGAGCACGTTGCTTGAATAGTATGTTGCACGATAATACATTGTGTAGGCTATGATATATATCATAACAAGTGCAACAACCCATTTTCTGTGCACTTTCGTGTATATGTAATAGCCCATTAATATAGTTGAAACCAGTGGTACTATACGGGCGGCACCATTGATATATGTCCATAAAAACATCACCGGACTATGCTCGTCAATCTTTGTGCTCAACAGACATTGCACAAATTCAGTCGGCGTGCCGTACAGCGCATAAATCAGAGCCGTTAAGGCTATTGTTGTGGTGGCTATGTATATGGCTATCGGCATTAGTCGTTTGCCTTTCTCATTGCACAAATATAGCACAAAGCAAAATATAGGCACAACAACAATGCTGGGTAAACGTAGCATGGCGATAGTTGCTGAAAGCAAACCAAACACCACAACCATCCACTGCTTTTTGTGGTCGTGATATTCAAATGTGAGTATTATTGTCAGCACGGTTATTGGCATTGTCCATGTGTCCCAGCCATACACCACTTGGCACACACGCAACAGCCCGGCTATAAGCACCAACACATTCGAGAAAAACAAAAACATCTTGTATTGGCGTGTCTTGCACCACATATACACGCATCCCATCAATATTGACACCCAATAAAATGCGAGTGCAAGATAACGAAAATTCATCCACTCAAACCCAACGTGTGAGCCAAACAAATATCCAAAATAGTTTGACAACGGTGCAAACGCTGTGTTGCGATAGTCTAAGGCATTGAGCATTTGGTATGGCTCATCAAACGGTTGTGCCCCATAGTGCGCAACAAACAACCCCGGTAGTGCAGCTATTGCAATACACAGAGCAGCAATCACAAATTTGGCAACAATGCGAGCTTTGGTTGGAAGTCCGTTCATAGATGTTTCTTTTTACGCGACAAAGTTACAAATTTTTTCCAAAAATGGCCAAATACAATTACAACAATAAAAAAGCGGAGCGGCATGATTTATTCTGCCGCTCCGCAAGAGGTTCGCTATATTGTGTGGCGATTATTCAGCAATGTTGGTGGGCTCGAGAATGTAAACACGATAGTTGTTTTGGTCGAGCACTTGTTTTACGAATGCTTTGAGGTCAGCAGTTGTGATTTTGTTGATAGCTTCAGCTGCGCCGTTGAGAGTGTCAACACCGTTGAGAGCGGCACCATTGATGGCGCTGCACCAACCGTCGTTGCGCTCCAAGCTTTCTTTCACTGATTTAATCATAAACTCTTTCACGGGATTGAGCTCATCGTCTGAGATGTTTTCGGCCATGTCGAAATACATTTTGTGAATTTCGCTGAGCACTTCGTCTTTCATCTCGGGTTTCATCGGGAAGTTTGATACCAAAGTGAAGTTTTTGTCGCCAAGACGTTCCAAGTAAGCCGATGCAGAGATTGAGTAAACAGCACCCATTTCCTCGCGAATCTTAGCTAGCAAACGTTTTGTGAGCACTTGACCGGCCATGCTGGCAAGTGTGCGGTTGGTGTAAGTGTAGGGCATTTTTGCTGTTGACAAGATTGCAACGTAGGTTTGCGGAGTTTGCATTTCCATCTTGTCTTGCTCGGTTGAGTTGCCGTTGCGCACTTCCCAATCTGCCACGGGAGCATATTTGATGCCTGCAATACGCGGTGCTTTGAGCGAACCGATGTATTGGTTTACGAGCGGAAGGAATGTGTCGATATCAATGTCACCTACAAATGTGAATGTGAAGTCTGCGGGGTTAGCGTAGAGCTGTTTGATTACAGCGTTCGACTCGTCAAGGCTTGCTGCTTTAACTGATTCGCTTGAAATTTGTTGTTGTGCAGCTGCTGCGTAGAGGTTGTTTTGCAAACCTTTGCCAAACAAGTAGTCGGGAGTTGACTCTTGGTTAGCGAGCATAGCAACAAGACGGTTTTGCATACCGGCAAAGTCCTCGGCATTGAGGTTTTGGTCGGTGAAACTCATGTAGATAAGTTCCATGAGTGTTTGCACGTTCTTGTTTGTTGTAGAACCGGTGAGAGAGCGCAAATAGTCGTCGTAGCTTGAGCCGAGACGTGTTTGTTTGCCTTGCAAATATTTGCGCAAGTCTGAGTCGGTGTACGAGCCGAGACCGCGTGTGCTGATTGCGTATTGCAAGAATTGAGCGGTAGGTGCTGTTATATCCATGTTGGCAATACCACCTTTGGCATCTGCGCTAAAGATGATTTCGCCTTCTTTGAATTTTGTTGATTTGATGAATACTTTTGCACCGTTGGGATAGTTAACCTCTGTGGCACCCCATTGTTTGTTTTGTGATACTTTACCTTTCACTGCTTTGGGAAGGTTGGGGATGAGGGGCTCGGTTTTAACATCTTCGGTATAAGCTTCGATATTTTCTGCTTCTACACCTGAGATAACCTCTGCAACCTCAGCTTCGGTGGGCACGTGGTATGTCTCGTTTTCGGGGAACATGCCGAGGAACACGCGGTTGTCTTGGCCTTGGATAAGTTCGGCTGCTGTCATGTTGATTGCATCAACGGGCAACATTTCTGCAAATTGTTTGGCAAGTGCAAGTTCGTATTCGATGCCGGGGATAGGCTCGTTTTTGGTGAAGTTGCCTGCATATTCTTTGCAGTATGATGTGTTGTTGCGAGCTTCGCGTTCATCGTATTGTTGCTCCATGCTTGCCACGTATTGAGCTTTGGCACGTTCGTATTCGCTGGCAGTAAATCCACCGCGTACGGCGCGCAACAATTCGCGATATGCAGCTTTGAGTGCGGGACGAATGTCATCGCCTTTGCCCACAACGTCGAGCGATACGGCATCTTTGGTCATTGCAAAGAAGTAGTCGCCGAGGCTTACTGAGGCTTGAGCAAACTCTGCATCGGGTTTCTTTGACATGTCGCTGAGACGTTGGTTGAGCATACGTTCAATCATGTCTGTCACGTAGTGCACTGCATAGTACACTTGAGTGTTTTTCAACTCATCGGGCACAAAGCGCTCTGATTGTTTGAACATGAGCGATGCGTACGGATAAGCCATCTCTTTATCTGTGCCGATAGCGTAGATGGTGCCCGGAGTGTCGTTAACTTGCTCGTAGGTGCGCTCTGCCGGATTTTCGGGCATTTTGATGCTGCCGAAAAGGCTTTTGATTTTAGCTTCGATATAGTCGGGGTCGATGTCACCAACAACGATGATAGCTTGGTTGTCGGGACGATACCATTTGTGGTAGTAGTCGCGAAGAGCTTGGGGCTCGAAGTTGTCAACAACGTCCATTGTGCCGATAGGCAAGCGCACACCGTATTTGCAGTTGGGATACATCACGGGGAGCGCATTTTCTATGATACGCATTTGACCTACCATTGAGCGGCGCCATTCTTGGTGTATAACTCCGCGTTCGCTGTCAATTTCTTTGGGGTCGAGTAACAAGCTGTTTGCCCAATCGTGAAGTATGAGCAAGCATGAGTCTTGCACACCGGTGCGGTCAACAGGCACTGATGAGATGTTGTAGACTGTTTCGTCGGTGCCGGTATAGGCATTGAGGTTGTAACCGAATTTCACGCCTACTGTGCCCAGCCAGTCGATGAGGCTGTTGCCGGGGAAGTTGGTGGTGCCGTTAAAGCACATGTGCTCCAAGAAGTGTGCCAAACCGCGTTGGTTATCTTCTTCGAGTATAGAACCTACTTTTTGTGCGATAAAGAAGTCTGCTTGACCTTTGGGCTTTTCGTTGTGACGGATGTAGTATGTCAATCCGTTGTCCAACTTGCCCACGCGCACTGCCGAGTCAATCGGACATTGCGGCACTTGCTGCATTTGCGGAGCTTGTGCAGCCACGTTATTTGGGCATAGCATCATTGCTATGACCGCCATAACGCCGAAAAATAGCTTTTTCATTTTGAAAGTTTAGGGGGTTAAATGTTTTATGTTTTTGTTTATTATTTATCGTTTTGGTTGCTTTATGTTTGCTCTTTACGTTATTTGACGTAGCAAATGACAAAAAATTACACCTCTATGTGTTAAACTTTGCTAAATCACTCTGACTCGAGGTCTTCGAGGTTGAACAGTGCGATGCCTTCGTCGCTCATATAGTCAATGAGCTCGTATGCATAGAACGGTATGTTTATGGTGCCTTGTGCAAACGATGCTATTTCATACGGCTGATATGAGAACACTATTTCGCCCTCTGACGAGATGTAAAAGTTGCCGTCGGCAGGCAATTCGCTGACTGCGGTCACACCGATAATGTCGCTCATTGCCTCGGCTTGCTCTGCTATGCGTGCCGGCAATTTTGCCAATCCTTTTGGGGTGAATATGCGGTCAAGGGTGATGACTTCGCCTTTCCCTTCAAGCAAAAAGTTGATGTATCGGCGCAAGGTGATGCCGTGTGCCGCTCCCGGCTCATAGCTCTCTGTGCGCACGCAATATACCAACAATTCGGTGGTGAGGTGCGCCACATATCCGGTGATAAAATCATAGCCTTGCGCTATGTCTGTATTGTCGTTGGCCGTGGTGGGCACGGCTTTAAATTCTTGGTTGTCGGCCGACTCTTTCAACCACATATTTATTGCGTGGGCAATAGGTTTACCTTTCACACCGAGTGCATACGATGTGATGCTGTCGCGCAGAGTGGCAACGTCGCAGTCATATAACTTCAGCGGCAATGTCAGCGACACTGAGTCGGCATAGATTAAGTCGTCGTCTTGCATCAGAGCTTTGCCTGAGCCTTCCAATCGATAGGTTGATGCTCCCTGATAAGTGTCGAATGCTATGCTTGCATCGTCGGCACTTTGCGAACACGATGCCATGCCTGCTAACAATGCGGCGGCACCAATAACGGTGATGTGTTTCTTATTCATAACTCTTAAAGCATCAAAGGTTAGTATTTTTATTTTGTATAGTTTTTATTTGTTTGAATTTTCGCTTAGTTTGCTGCGTGCATACGCACTTTTTGCGAGGGGTTGATTTTCTTTGACTTATAGTATTTTCTCAGCCAATTGAGCAACTCGGTGCCGATGATGTTTTGTGTGGCTGCAATTTTGGTGCCTTTTGACAATGGTGTCATATAGTCACCGCCATTGGCAAGATAGTCGATTGTTGCCACGCGATATGTTTTGTTTGCGTCGATAGCTTTGCCGTCAATGAGTATTGATGTGCATTTGTGGGCCTTAGCGTCGAAGGTGATATCAACGTTTTCGCTCACACCGTTGCCTCCGGTGAGTGTCATGATGTCAAAATTTTCTATCAAGTCACTACCTTTTACCTCTATGACTTCAATCTTATTGTTAAATGGCTGCATCATGATAATCATGCCTTCGGTGATGTCGCCTTTGGGTAGGCCTCGGCGCAAGCTGCCGCGGTTGAAGATGGCAAGGTCGGCACCGCCTTTCACAAGTTGCGATGCGCGTTCACGCAAAAAGTCGCTCATAAAGTTGAGCAATCCGGGTTTGTCGTTAGGCAAGTCAACCGCACAGCGGGCCACGCGCACTGCCATGAGCGAGTCTACTCCGGCACGATATGGTTTCACAATCTCCTCCAAGCTGCCGTCGGTGCGGCTGTCAAGTCGGCTGTTTATCGCTATTAGCTTATAGTCAGAAGTGAGTTTGTCAAGGTCAACAGTGATTTGACCGATATTGCGTCCTGATTTGCCGGTCTGTGTCACCAACACTTTTTTGCCGGCGGCATTTGTCATGATGCAAGTGCCGCTTTTGGGGTCGGCCGGATTGATTGTTGTGTGTGAGTGACCACCGATGATGATGTCAATATCTTCGGTTTGCGCCACAAGCTCGGTGTCGCTGGTGCCGGTGCCCGAGGGGGCATAGCCGATGTGAGTGATTGCTACAACAAGGTCGCAGCGCTCATTGTTTTTCAGATGCCAAGCTGTTGCGTTGGCGGCCTTAGCCATGTCAAGATAGCGCACACCGTTGTAGTTGCCGTCAGCAATCATGCCTTTGGGGTCAAGGTTTAGCGCCATAAAGCCTATGCGCTTACCCTCAACTGTGCGAATGGTGTATGGCTTGAATATGCCGTCGAGCGCGCCGCCACGCAAATCGTAGTTGGTGGTCAGCCATTCTGACTTTGTGTCTTTGATTTTTGCTGCCAAAGCCTCCGAACCATTGTCAAACTCGTGGTTGCCGAGTATGCGCATGTCGTAGTGCAGCGCATCCATCAACTTATTTTCAACCTCACCGCCGTAAAGCGTGAAGAACAATGTGCCTTGCACAGCATCGCCGGCGTCAATGAGCAGAACATTGTGCTCGGCAGCGCGTACACTGTCAATCACAACTTTTCTGCGCGATATGCCACCCAGACCGTCGCTGTCTATGGGGTCTATCTGTGAATGTGTGTCGTTTGTGTGTAATATCACTAAATTATCGGCATACGCAGCCGGAGCTATTGCTGCTGCACACAGCGCAAAACTCATGAATAATCGTTCTATTTGACGCATAAATTGATAGTTTTTGTATCTTCTTTGACAATATGCTTTATATTGCGCGAAGTTACGAATTCGCAGCCGATTTTCCACGAATTTTAACTAAAAAATTTTACATACATAAATATTTTTTGATTTTTTCATTACCTTTGTGTATCGAATAGAAAAAACACAGCAAGTTTAATTATGAATCTAAATTATTTAAAGTCGCCTGCCGACATTAAAAATCTATCTATAGACGAACTCAAAGCTCTCGCCGCTCAACTGCGCGAAGTGCTCCTCGATAAACTCAGCCATCACGGCGGGCACATCGGCCCAAACCTTGGCATGGTTGAAGCTATCGTGGCTTTGCACCGTGTGTTCAACTCGCCAACCGATAAAATTGTGTTTGACGTGTCGCACCAATCGTATGTGCACAAAATGCTCACCGGCCGCATCGAAGCATTCACCAACCCCGATAAATATGACGATGTTTCAGGCTATACTAATCCCGCTGAAAGCGAACACGATTTGTTCACCATCGGTCACACATCAACCTCTGTGAGCCTGGCCTCAGGTTTGGCTGTAGGCCGTGATGTTATCGGCGGCAAAGAGAATGTGATTGCCGTGATTGGCGATGGCTCGCTCAGCGGTGGTGAGGCGCTCGAAGGCCTTGATTTTGCCGGCACGCTAAAGTCAAATTTCATTATCGTAGTGAACGACAATGATATGTCTATTGCCGAAAATCATGGCGGCCTTTATCAAAACCTGCGCGAACTTCGCGAGAGCAACGGCACTGCGGCAAACAACATTTTCCGCACTTTCGGCCTTGACTATTGCTACGTTGCCGACGGTAACGATATCGCTGCTTTGATTGATGCTTTCAACAAAGTTAAAGACATAGATCACCCGATTGTTGTGCATATTTGCACGCTTAAAGGTAAAGGCTTTGCTCCCGCCGAAACTCATAAGGAGCAATTCCACTGGGGATTTCCCTTCGACAAACAAACCGGCGAATGTTTGGTGCATTTCGATGGCGAAGACTACAACGAAATTTTTGCAAATCACATGATAGAGCGCCTTAAAGCAAACCCCAAAGAGGTGCTCATCACAGCCGGCACTCCCGGTGCTATCGGCTTTGGGCCGGAACGTCGTGCTCAATTGGGCAGTCAATTTATTGATGTTGGCATTGCCGAGCAACATGCTGCGGCCCTCGCTTCGGGCATAGCAAAAGCCGGAGGCCGTGCTATGTTTGGCGTGGTAAGCTCTTTCTTGCCGCGTGCATACGACCAGCTCGCTCAAGACATCGCTATCAACAATTCACCCGCTGTGGTTCATGCCACTTATGCTACCGTGTTGGGCATGAACGATGTCACTCACCTCGGTTGGTTTGACATCTCGATGGTTGCAAACATACCTAACTGGGTGTATCTCGCTCCTACCAATGCCGAAGAGTACGTTGCTATGCTCGATTGGGCCATGACTCAAACCGAGCATCCGGTGTTTGTGCGTCAACCCGGAGGCGCTGTGGCTCACGCAACTAAACCTGTCGATACTGACTATTCTAATTTAAATAAATATTTTGTATCTTTGCGCGGTGAGAAAGTTGCTATTATTGCTGCCGGCACTTTCTATGGCATGGGCGAAGCTGTTGTCAACGCACTCAAAGCAGACGGCATTAACGCAACACTCATCAATCCACGCTACCTCTCAGGCCTCGACACTGAGCTGCTTGAAGCTCTCAAAACTGACCATAAAGTGGTAGTGACTATTGAAGATGGCATACTTGCCGGTGGTTTCGGCGAAAAAGTTGCACGCTTCTACGCTGACAGCAATGTGTTGGTGAAATGTTACGGCTTGCCAAAACAATATATTGACCGTTACAACGCTGCAAAACTAATGGCCGACTGCCGCCTCGATTCGCAACTCATCACTGATGATATAAAATCAATGCTTTAACAACTTCTGCTATATGATTCGCATCCTCAAAAACTGGCTTCTTACTATTATTGCACTGTTAACCTTCGCTTGGTTGACTTTAGCTCCGCATCCCCTCCCTGTTAGCGACACACTCTCGCTCTTCCCGGGTGCCGACAAAGTAGTGCACATGCTGATGCTATGGGGCATTACGTGCTCGGTGGTTTTCGACTACAAACGAGTCGGAAAGCCCTCGCCGCGCATGCTAACACCCAAAGTGTTTATCACCGTGTTTTTGAGCATGCTTGTCTTGAGTATTTGCGACGAAGTTTTGCAATCTGCTATGGGCCTTGGCCGTACCGGCGATTTGCTCGACTTGGCAGCAGATGTTGTTGGTATATGCATCGCTCTGATATCGGCACCGACAATTGTCAACTCCATGTTGCGCCGCTATCGTTTCTGATAGCAAAACATTGAATATTTGCAAATCCAATTCATGTGAATATGATAAAGAAACTCGTATTAACGCTCTTAATTTTGACTGCTATTATGGCAAACGCTCAAAATCCTTTCTTTAAACCGTTTGATACTAAATATCAAACCCCTCCCTTCTCTAAATTCAACAACTCTCAGTGGATGGAAGCTGTTGACTTTGGCATCAACAAAGCTAATGGCGAAATCAAAGCCATCACTTCACAAAAAGAAGCCCCAACCTTTAAAAATACGGTTGTTGCCCTCGAAAATGTTGGCGCTGACCTAAACCGTGTGCTTGGCGTCTACTTCAACTTGCTCGAAGCTAATTCTGACGATGAAATGATGGACCAATCTGTTGATATCTCTGCTAAAGTCAGCGACTACTCAACTTCAATCATCCTCAACGAAGACCTTTGGAAACGCGTGAAAACTGTCTACGACAATCGCAAAGACTTTAATCTCGCTCCCGAAGACTCAATGCTCCTGCAAAAAACTTACGACTCATTCGCCCAATCAGGTGCAAACCTTGTTGGCACCGACCGCGAGCAATTCAAAAAACTCAGCGCTGAGCTCTCGCAGCTCACCAACCAGTTTGGCCGCAACGTGCAAAAAGAATTGCCCACTTATAAAATGTATCTTTCTAAGGACGACCTCACCGGACTGCCCGAAAGCCAAGTGTCGGCTGCCGCTCTCGCTGCCGAACAAGACGGCCACAAAGGTGAATATCTCTTCACCCTCGATGCTCCGGTTTATATCGCCTTCATGAAATACTCAGACCGTCGCGACCTGCGCGAAAAAATGTACCGCATGTACAACGGCCGCAACCTCTCCGGCGAATATTCTAACGTTGACATCATAAAACGTATTGTTGAGGTGCGCCGCGAAATTGCCAACCTTCTCGGCAAGGACACTTATGCAGCGCAAACTCTCGTAAACACTATGGCCCAAACTCCCGAAAATGTTTACAACCTGCTCAACAATCTTCGCGATGCTTATGCCCCCGCTGCCAAAAAAGAAATGGCCGAGCTCACCGAATATGCTTCTAAATTCGAAGGTAAAAAGATTGAAATCATGCCTTGGGATTATAGCTACTATTCAAACAAACACCGCGCCGACAAATATTCGTTCGACGAAGAAGCTATGCGTCCGTACTTCGAGCTCAATAATGTTATTGACGGCGTGTTTGGCCTCGCCACTCGTTTGTATGGCTTGCATTTCAAAGCCGACCCCGAAATTGAGGTTTATCACCCCGATGTGACTGCATACGTTGTCACCGACAACGATGGCAACTATGTTGGCGTGCTATATACCGACTTCTTCCCGCGCGCCTCAAAACGTCCCGGCGCTTGGATGACTAACTTCAAAGAGCAATGGATTGATGAAGACGGCACAAACTCTCGCCCTCACGTGAGCATTGTGATGAACTTCACCAAGCCCGTTGGCGACAAACCATCGCTGCTCACTCCTTACGAAATTGAAACTTTCCTCCACGAGTTCGGTCACTCACTCCACGGCCTGCTTGCTAACAGCAAATACCAATCTCTGTCGGGCACTAATGTGTATCGTGACTTCGTTGAGCTTCCCTCGCAATTCAACGAAAACTACCTCACCGAGCGCGAATACCTCGACACTTTCGCCAAACACTATCAAACCGGCGAGCCCCTTCCCGAAGAACTTGTGAACGGCCTCATTTCATCGGCTCAGTACGGTGCCGCTTACTCGTGCATGCGCCAATTGCAATTTGGCTATCTTGATATGGCTTGGCACACCATCACTGCTCCGATTGACGATGTTGCTAAATTTGAAAAAGACGCAACAAAAGACGTGCAAATGTTCGCCCCCATCGACGGCACTATGGTTTCTGCTCAGTTCAGCCACATCTTCTCAGGTGGCTATGCTGCCGGTTACTACAGCTATAAATGGGCTGAGGTGCTCGATGCCGATGCTTTCGCTCAGTTCAAAAAGAATGGCATATTCGACGCTGAAACAGCCAAATCTTTCCGCGAAAATGTGCTTATGAAAGGTGGTACGGAAAATCCGGCAGTGCTTTATCGCCGATTCCGCGGTGGCGATCCCACAATCGACGCTTTGCTCATTCGTGACGGCATCAAAAAAGACGAGACTAAAAAGCCCAAAGTTGACGCTATCAAAGAAATACCCTCAAAATAACCTTGAGCTATGCGCACTATAGAATTTACAAAAATGCATGGCGCCGGTAACGACTATATCTACGTCGACACTCAGCGCTTCAAAATTGACAACCCCGAGCAACTTGCCGTGGAGTGGAGCAAATTTCACACCGGCATTGGCAGCGATGGCCTAATTCTCGTTGGCGCCTCGGATATTGCCGACTTCAGCATGCGCATATTCAATGCCGACGGCTCTGAAGCTATGATGTGTGGCAACGGTTGCCGCTGCGTCGGAAAATTCGTATTCGACCACAATCTTACTGATAAAACTGTTTTCACACTCGAAACAAAATCGGGTGTGAAGACAATTCAATTGCACGTTGTTGACGGACACGTTAACGAAGTGACCGTTGACATGGGCAGTCCCCTCGACATTCATCCCCTTGACGGCGCTACCGTTGTGTCGATGGGCAACCCGCACCTCGTCACTTTTGTTGACGACATTTCTGCTATAAACCTCCCGGAGATTGGCCCGAAACTTGAGCACCATCCTCATTTCCCCGACCGTACAAATGTTGAATTTGCCCAACTTATCGGCGAAAACAAACTGCGTATGCGCGTGTGGGAACGTGGCTCGGGCATCACTCAAGCTTGTGGCACCGGTGCTTGCGCCACTGCCGTAGCTGCTATTTCGGCCGGACTCACCGACCGCCGTTGCCAAATAGTGATGGATGGCGGCACTGTCACCAT
>CAYSLD010000012.1:0-26788 GCA_964431795.1 uncultured Bacteroides sp. | reverse complement strand
ACCGTTTTCCTTCTGCTTGGGCTATGCGTTGCACCGGCACTCCGGTCATCATAGCTACAACCTCGGCAACTTTGTCTTCGTCAACAATTTCGCGGCGCTCCGATAGGTGCTCTTCCCAGTCGCGTTTCGCAGCCTCGAGCTCCTCGGTTAGTGTCTGAGCACGGTCGCGCCACGATGCGGCTTTTTCAAAGTTTTGAGCTTTTGCAGCTTCAAATTTATTGTTTGTGGCCTCGGTGATTTCTTGCTCAAGTCGCTCAATCTCTTCCGGTACGGCAATGTTTGTGATATGAACGCGCGATCCGGCTTCGTCCATCGCATCAATCGCTTTATCCGGAAAGTTACGGTCGCTGATATAGCGCTCTGTGAGAGTTACGCAAGCCTTGAGCGCACCGTCTGTGTATGTGACATTGTGGTGCGCCTCATACTTATCCTTTATGTTGTTGAGTATAACGAGCGTCTCTTCGGCTGTAGTCGGTTCAACCATCACCTTTTGAAAACGGCGCTCAAGCGCCCCGTCTTTTTCGATATTTTTTCTGTATTCATCAAGTGTGGTTGCTCCAATGCATTGCAATTCTCCGCGTGCTAAAGCAGGTTTGAGTATGTTTGCTGCATCCATTGAGCCTTGAGGATTGCCGGCTCCAACTATAGTATGTATCTCATCTATAAAGAGTATTATATCCTTGTTTTTGGTCAGCTCATTGAGTATTGCTTTGATTCGCTCCTCAAATTCTCCGCGATATTTAGTCCCGGCAACAAGGCTTGCTAAATCAAGTGAAATGACGCGCTTGTCAAAAAGCACACGTGATACTTTTCGCTGATTTATGCGAAGTGCAAGACCTTCTACTATAGCTGATTTGCCCACACCCGGTTCTCCAATTAAAACGGGGTTGTTCTTCTTGCGACGACTTAATATTTGAGCCAAACGCTCAATCTCGGTTTCGCGCCCAACAACAGGATCTAGACGGCCTTCAGCTGCGGCACGTGTCATGTCGTGCCCGAATTTGTCGAGCATCGGCGTGTCTGTGCTTGATATCTTTGTGTGTTTTGGCGATCCCGGCGCTTGTCGTTCAAATCCGCGGCGCCGTTCTCCGGCAGGTTCGCTTTCCGGTTCGTCGATGAAATCGGCTCCGGCATGAGGTTTCACGCTGGGCTCTGTGCTGGCACGCTCTTTATTGAGCTGCTCAAGCGCAACGCGGTGTAACTCTGTGTAAGTTATACCGTTTATGCTAAATGGCTTGATAAAATCCATAGATTGTACTTCGGAGTTGTGGAATAAGGCTAAGAGAACATGTGCGCCTGTCACAGTGTCGCTTTTAAGTAAACGAGCTTCTAGTGAGCTTAGTTTTATAATTCGGTTTGTGATGGCAGCTATGCTAAGTGTTCCTTTGCCGATAGCATTGACATCATAGAGCCTGCTATCCAGCTCGTTGAAAAGTTCATTAAGTTGATCTGTGCTGACTAGCGCAGATAAAAGCTGATAACCCGATTGTTTCACTATGTTCATTGACAGCAACAAAAAATCAGGAGTCAGCTCGCAGTGATTATGGTTCTCTGTGAGTTGTTTGGCTGTATTGAGTAATAGAGTTATTTCTTCTGAAAACTTTGTCTCCATGTAATTGTAATGTCTTTTTATAGGGTTACGTAGATAAGAGATTAAATAGCAATTTACGTGCCAAACGTGTGGAGTTGTCACTCATTCTATCGTAAGTTGCACTTCTTAACATTATTTTTTTTAGTTCTATCTTCAAAGTTAGGTATTTTTCGCGAAAATTTTGTACATTTGCTTGATAATTTTGCACGCAAAGTGAAACTTTATTGGTTTTTAATAAAACCTTGCCGTATAAATGACTAATTAACAATCTTTTATTCTATGTTGGAAGAAGATCAAATAGTAAAGATCGATATTGAAAAAGAGATGAAATCATCATACATTGACTATTCAATGTCTGTGATTGTATCTCGTGCACTGCCTGATGCCCGCGACGGTTTGAAACCGGTACAGCGTCGTGTGCTCTTCGGTATGAACGCTATGGGTAACAATAGCGACAAGCCATATAAGAAAGCTGCAAACTGTGTCGGTGAAGTTATGGGTAAATATCACCCGCATGGTGACTCTTCAATCTATGGCACCGTTGTTAATCTTGCTCAAGATTGGAAAATGCGCGACATCCTCGTAGATGGTCATGGTAACTTCGGTTCTATCGACGGCGCATCGCCTGCTGCTATGCGTTACACTGAGGTCCGCCTTGCCAAACTTGGTGAAGAAATGTTGTCTGATATCAACGATGATACAGTCGATTTCGTACCTACTTATGACAACGGTAACAAAGAGCCGGTTGTTTTGCCTACTCGTTTCCCGAACTTGTTGGTTAACGGTGCGTCGGGTATCGCTGTTGGTATGGCTACAAATATGCCTCCTCACAACCTTAAAGAATCGCTCAACGCTGCTATCGCTTTAGTTGATAATCCTGATATCACAATTTCTGAATTGATGAATTATATTCCTGCTCCCGATTTCCCCACCGGAGGTATTATCTGTGGATATGCAGGTGTGAAAGAAGCATACGAAACAGGTCGCGGCCGTATTGTTGTCCGCGCTCGTGCCGATGTTGAGCAGGAAGCTAACCACGAAACTATTGTTGTTAATGAGATACCTTATGGCGTAAATAAAAAGGAACTCATTAAATATATAGCAGATCTCGTAATTGAGAAAAAAATAGACGGTATTGCCGATATCAATGACGAAACCGACTTTGAAGGTATGCGTATCGTTATCAAACTTAAGAGCGATGCCAATTCGAACGTTGTCCTCAACAAGCTATACAAAATGACTCAAATGCAAGCATCGTTCAGCGTGAACAATGTTGCACTTGTTGGAGGCCGTCCCCGCACACTCAACCTCAAAGAACTACTTGAAACATTCGTAGCTCACCGTCATGAAGTAGTGATTCGTCGCACTAAGTTCCGCTTGGCAAAAGCTCAAGATCGTTTGCATATCTTAGAGGCTTTGATCGTTGCATCAAAGAATATTGACGAAGTAATACAAATCATTCGCTCTTCTTCAACTGTAGACGAAGCCAAACAGCGTTTGTCTGATCGCTTTAACTTCACTGATAAACAAGTTACTGCTATCGTTGAGATGCGTCTTCGCGCCCTTACAGGCCTCGAGCAATCAAAACTTGAAGACGATTACGCAAAACTCGAAGAGTACATCAAAGAACTTGAACTTATCCTCAATGATGACCATGTTTGCCGTGAGTTAATTAAGAGCGAACTTATTGAAACACGTGATAAATATGGAGATGATCGTCGCACTGAAATACAACCCATCGGCGGCGATTTCAATGATGAGGACTTCGTCTCAGACGACGATATGATTATCACCATTTCACACCTTGGCTATATCAAACGCACTGCACTTAGTGAGTTTAGAGCTCAAAACAGAGGCGGCGTTGGAGCTAAAGGAAGTGATACTCGTGATGCTGACTTTATTGAACATATTTACACCGCTTCAATGCGCAGCACAATGCTCTTCTTCACACAAAAAGGACTAGTGTTCCGCATGAAGGTTTACGAATTGCCTCAGGGAGCGAAGAATACAAAAGGTCGCGCATTGCAAAACTTGCTCAATATAGAGCGTGATGATGCTGTTAACGCTGTTATTAGCTGCCGTCACTTGGATGACTTAGACTTTGTGGCTTCGCACAATCTTGTGTTCGCAACTAAAAATGGTGTCGTTAAAAAGACATCGTTGTCTGAGTATGCCCGCGTATTGGCAAAAGGTAAAAAAGCTATCGTACTTCGTGAAGATGACCGCTTGATCGGTGTAGAACTCACCGATAATGAGTCGGAAATCCTGCTTGCTAACAAAAATGGCCGTGCCATCCGCTTTAGCGAGGCAAAAGTTCGTCAGATGGGACGTGTTTCAACCGGTGTGCGTGGCATGACCCTTGATGGCCCGGATGATGAAGTTATTGGCTTGATTACAATGAACCCGTCATCGCCAAATACAATCTTGGCCCTCTCTGAAAAAGGTATTGGTAAACGTTCTGCCCTAGCTGACTATCGTGTCACTAACCGTGGTGGTAAAGGCGTTAAAACTATCAATAAATCAGAAAAAACCGGAGAACTTGTTACATTCAAGAGCGTAAATGATGATAATGACTTGGTTATTATCAACAAGTCGGGCATCACATTGCGCATACGTATGGCTGACATTCCGGTTCGTGGTCGAGCAACGATGGGCGTTAAGATCATTGATGTTGCTAAACGTAATGATGTGATCGCTTCCGCTTGCTGTGTGCCCACCGATCCTGAAGAAGAAGTTGAATCGTTGGAAATCCCCGGATTGCTAGACGGAAACTATCCCGATGAAGAGATAGAAACTGAAGAAGTTGATGAAGTCGAAGATTCTGAGCAACCTGAAGACGATATCGAAGCTCCCGATTCAGACAATACAGAAGAATAAAACATATTTTTAACCTCAACCTAATAAAATTTAACTTCAAAGAATTATGAAGAAACTTAGCATCCTCAGTTTGTGCCTGTTATCAGGTATGGCTGTATCGGCTCAACAAACGGTCGTTAAGGAGGCCGAAAAAGCCATGAAAAGTGGTAAAGATTATACCGAGGTACTTAAGATTGTTACTCCGGCATTTACAAATGCTGAAACTGCTAACGATGTTGAAACTTACTTCGTGCCCGGTAAAGCTGGCTTTACTCAGTATGATGACCTCTTTGGCAAAAAACAATTGAACATGCTCAAAGATGGTGAAGCTCTCAAAATGGCCACTGCTCTGCTTGGTGGTTATGATAACTATGTGAAAGCTTTGCCTTTAGATTCAATCCCCGATGAAAAAGGTAAAGTAAAAGCTAAACACTCAAAAGAAATCATCAAAGTTGTTGCCGGCCACTACGCTGACTTCAAATTTGTTGCCGTTGACTTCTGGAACGAAAAAGACTATGACAATGCTTATCGTTCTTGGGACATCTATTTGAATCTGCCTAGCAACCCCACTTTTGGCCCGATGGTAAAAGCTGAGGCTGACACAATCGTAGCTGAAATATACTTCAACCAAGCTCTTGCTGCTTGGCAAGGTGACAAATTTGACTTGGCTTCTAAAGCATTCCAAAATGCAATTGCTAAAGGCTACACTAAAAAGCCCGTATATGAATATGGTGTTGCTGTAGCTACTTCTGCAAAAGACAATGAAGCTTTGTTGAAATTTGCTGAGGAAGGTAATGCTTTGTATGGCTCTGATGACCCCCAATTCTTGAACCAAATCATCAACTATTACCTCCAAACAGAAAAATATGACGAGGCTATCAGCTACCTTGAAAAAGGCATAGCTGAAAATCCCAATAATGCTCAATATTACGCTTTGGCCGGTATTATCTATGATAATAAAAATGACCGCGATAAAGCTATGGCTAACTACGAAAAAGCCCTCTCAATCGACCCCGATAACGGATTGGCTAATTTCTACGAAGGCCGCGCAATCGCTGCTAAAGCCGGAAATTTGAGCGACGATTACAATGGCAACGCTTATGACAAATATAAAGCTCAAACTCTCGACCCGATGTTCCGTGAGTCAGCTGCATATCTTGAAAAAGCTTACACCGTAGACGAAAACAACCGTTCACAAGTGCTTCAACTTCTTGAGATTGTTTACTACAACTTGAATGATGCCGCAGGCATGGATTCAGTTAAGCAACGTCGTCTTGATGACTAATGATTTGAAGCTTTAAAATAGAAATAATTTAATCCAGATTTTTATTCGGCATTGATAGAATTTCGATCTATCAATGCCGAATTTTCTATTTAATTGTAGATATGCCATTTTTTTTCTGTAATTTTGCAGAATACTAAATGTAAATAAGATATGTTTGATACAAATGCGCAATTTGATGCGGCGCTTGCTTTGTGCCGTGATATATATGTGAAAAAACTAAAAGATTACGGTGCTTCGTGGCGTATAATGCGCCCGGCCGCTGTAACCGATCAAATTTTTATAAAAGCAAAACGTATACGCTCGCTCGAAACAAAAGGACATTCTGCCGTGGGTGAGGGCATACTTCCCGAATTTATTGCTATTGTTAACTATTCGGTTATTGGAATTATTCAACTTAACCTCGGTTTTGTCGACACAAAAGACCTCACCGCTGATGAGGCTATTAACTTATATGACGAAATTGTTGGTAATGCTCGCACACTTATGATAGCTAAAAATCATGATTATGATGAAGCGTGGCGCTCAATGAGAGTGCTTTCATATACAGATTTGATCTTAATGAAACTTGAGCGAGTGAAAGAAATCGAAGATAATATGGGCAAAACCATTATATCAGAAGGCATAGATGCAAATTATATGGATATGTTGAACTATGCTGTGTTCGGTATTATTAAGCTCACTCAAGAGCAATAACAAATGTTGAACGACTTCAAAATAAAAGGTATCTCGGTCAGAGCACAATATGTCGTTGTGTGGACATTGCGTGTGCTTGTAGGAGCGGTATTTATTTTCTCAGGATTGGTAAAGGCTATCGACCCATGGGGCGGATTGTATAAAATCACCGAATACTGCGCCTCAATGCATATTCCCATAACTCACGAAACAGCATTAGTGCTCTCTTGTTTGCTCGCCGGATTTGAATTTACGGCCGGAGTCGTGTTGTTAGTCGGGGCATCCCGCCGCACTATTGTGTGGTTGCTAAGCGCTTTTATCTCCGCAATGACTATTTTGACTATCTGGATATATTTAGCAAATCCGGTGTCTGATTGTGGATGTTTTGGCGATGCTATCATTCTTAGCAATGGTGCTACACTTGCAAAAAATATTGTTCTATGCCTTTGCATGGCGCTATTGCTTAAATATAATCATAGAGTGATAGGAATATATCACTATCATTTACATTGGTTGGTATTGGTTTTCTCTGCCGGATATGCACTCGCTCTTTCAATGATAGGGTATTTTATTCAACCGATTATCGATTTCCGTCCTTACAAGGTCGGCACAAATCTAACCGAATTACTTGCATCTTCAGGTAATGAGCCGTTGTTTGTATACAAAAAAGGCAACGAAACAAAAACATTTTCTGCCGATGAGCTGCCCGGTGACGATTGGACGTTTGTTGAACGGAAACAAACTAACAACAAACGTAGCGAATTTGCTATCTTCGATGAAGAAGACGAAGTCACTTCTGATGTGATTGACAATTCAGAAGGTAAAGGCCTATTGCTTTTGCTCGTCATACACCCTGATAGATATGGTATTTCACGAAGCCGCGTGGCAAATCGTATGTATGATTATATGATGCAAAACGATGGCGAAATGATTGCAATTCTACCGGAGGCTTCCGATTCTTTAAAACAAAAATGGATTGACGATGTAGAAGCAAAATACGATGTATACACCGCTGAAGATGCAGATCTAAAATCGTTTGCACGAGGCGATGCTGCCTTAGTGTATATAAAAAATGGTGTGGTGCAATGGAAATATAACGTGTATGCTCTCACTCCGGAGATTAAATCAATATTCGATACTTCTTCTCCTGATGCAATTGCCAATGTTCAACCAATTGAAAATAAGCATTGGCTACTAAAACTAACTGTAGTTTATTTAGCGCTAATGTTGATGATTGCAATGTTTGCTTCGTTGCCAATTGCTCTATATAAACTTCATAAAGCAAAAAAACAAACAAAATCATCATTAGATAAATAAATTTTTGTAATTTTGTAGTTGTATTTAACGCTATCAAAGAATACAAAGTATTATAAATTCAAAATAAGTACTATAAAAATGAGAAAAAACATTGTTGCAGGTAACTGGAAAATGAATACCACCCTGCCCGAAGGTGTGAAACTTGCTGAAGATGTAAACAACGCTCTTGCTAATGTTGACGCTAAATGCGATGTTATCATTTGCACTCCTTTCACTCACCTCGCTTCTGTAAACGCTGTTATCAACACCAACAAACTTGGCCTTGGCGCTGAAAACTGCGCAGATCACAAATCTGGTGCTTACACCGGTGAAGTGTCAGCTGCGATGGTAGCTTCTACAGGTGCAACCTACGTTATTCTTGGCCACTCTGAACGCCGTCAATACTACGGCGAAACTGCTGAAACTCTTCGCGAAAAAGTAGCTCTCGCTCTCGAAAACGGCCTTACTCCCATCTTCTGCATTGGCGAAGTGCTCGAAGAACGTGAAGCTGAAAAACACTTCGATGTTGTTAAATCACAAATCGTCGATGGCCTTTTCAACCTTTCTGCTCAAGACTTTGGCAAAATTATTCTCGCTTACGAACCCGTTTGGGCTATCGGTACTGGTAAAACTGCTACTGATGACCAAGCTCAAGAAATGCACGCATTCATCCGTAACGTTATCGCTGAAAAATATGGCAAAGAAGTTGCTGATAACACTTCAATCCTTTACGGTGGTAGCTGCAAACCCACAAATGCTAAACAACTCTTCGCTAAACCTGATGTTGACGGCGGCTTGATCGGCGGCGCTTCTCTCAAAGCTGAAGATTTCATGGGTATCGTTACTGCTTTCTAATTTCGAAACAGAATATATCTATATAATTAATGTGACGGTACTAAAATGTACCGTCACTTATTCCATTCTTCTTCACTAGCATGCGATTATATATATTTGCTTTTATTCTTTTATTGAGTTCGGCAGCGAGCGCTCTTGCTGTTGAACCGAACGATTCTATAGTCAATATAACAAAGTCGCTTAACGACTCCGGTAAAATTGTTGTTAAACAACCGACAGAGTTGACAAAACGCCTTAACAAGGTTGAAGAAGAACAATCATCAAGCCAAGATAACGACACACAATCAACAGCAGTTCAAACTAGAAGCAAAAATGGCTATCGAGTTGAAGTCTTTGCTGACAACAAAGTGCAAACCGCAAAAGCTCAAGCTGCCTCAAAAAAACGTCTGTTGCAAGCAAAATTCCCTCAATACAAAACGTATCTTGTGTTTGAGGCTCCATATTGGCGAGTGCGCTTAGGCGATTTTACTAACCGTTCTGCTGCCGATGCAGCAATGTCTGAAGTGCGCCAAGCTTTCCCCTCATTTTCTACTGATTTGCGCGTGGTGCGCAGCACAATTAACCCTTGATTAATTTGGAATTGAAATGGTTGATCTCCCTACAGAAGAACAAGCGAATAACCGTATAAACCAAATTTCATCTCATATAAATGAGATCTTAAAACTTATTGGCGAAGATCCTACACGCGAAGGCCTTGTGAAAACTCCGATGCGTGCAGCTAAAGCGTTGTGGTATATTACATCGGGATATAGAATGAATCCAACCGAAGTGATGCATCAGGCTATCTTTGAATATGCCGGATCTCAAATGGTTATTGTTAAAGATATTGAATTTTACTCAATGTGCGAGCACCATATTTTGCCCTTCTTTGGCAAAGTATCAATAGGCTACATCCCCAATGGAAATATGATTGGTCTCAGCAAATTGGCTCGTTTGGTTAATGTCTTCGCACGTCGGTTGCAAGTGCAAGAACGATTTACTGCTCAAGTGTGCCACGAAGTGTTCAATACCCTCAAGGCTAAAGGCGTAATAGTTGTTTGCAATGGTCAACATCTATGCATGAAAATGCGTGGTGTTGAGAAACAAGATTCATCTACAACTACTACGGACTACTGTGGCGCTTTTGAAAATGATGCAATGCTGCGTCAAGAGTTCTTTAATTCGCTAAAAGCACTATAAAATGCTTATTCCCATAGAAAATTCATAGAAAAATACCTTTTTTGTCTAAAAATTTGCTCGAAATATTTGCAGATAAATTATAATTAGTTAATTTTGCATAAAACTAATATAATACTTATTTAATAAAACATTTTCGAGCTATGAATATCAAGCGAATTCTACTTGCTTTATTGGTTGCCATCTCAAGCCTTAGCCTCAATGCACAGTCTGTAGTTGATGACAAGACTGGCGACACTTACGAGTTTAATCGTAATTTTTATATAAATCTGCAAGGTGGTGGAGCTTACACTCTTGGTGAAGCTAGCTTTGGCCATCTAATTTCTCCGGCTGCAGCTTTCAATATCGGATATAATTTCTCACCGATCTTCAGCTTGCGCATCGGCGCTTCAGGTTGGCGAGCAAAAGGTAGCTGGACCGAAGATCGTCACCACTATCGTTTTAAATATATTCAAGGAAACCTTGATGCCGTATTTAATTTGACAAACGCAATATGTGGCTGGAAACCTAAACGTTTGTTTAATGGATATGCATTTATCGGTGCCGGTTTCAATCATGCCTTTGATAATGATGAGGCTGTTGCTGTTGTAGCTCACGGCCATAATTTGTCTTATCTATGGAGCCCTGTTCGTAATTTTGCTGTTGGCCGTGCAGGCCTTGGCGCCAATTTCAGAATTTGCGATTGGTTGGCATTTAATGTAGAAGTAAATGCTAATGCACTTTCCGATCACTTTAACTCTAAACATGGTGGTAATTTGGATTGGCAATTTAATGCATTGGCAGGCCTTACATTTACATTGGGTAAATCATACAAAGTTATACCTGCTCCGCTCCCTGCTCCGGAACCGGAACCTATTGTTGAACCGGAACCCGCTCCCGCACCTGCACCTGCTCCCGTTAAAAAGGAAGAGCCAAAACCACAACCCAAAGTCGCTCCATTCCAATGCGACGTATTCTTTGGCCTTAATTCTTCAGAAATCTCTAAATCAGAGCAACAAAAGGTCGAAAAATTAGCAAGTTTCCTAAAGGAACATCAATCTGCTAACGTTCAAATTACCGGCTATGCCGATAAAGATACTGGCAACGCGCGTGTTAATCAAAAAATTTCAGAACGTCGTGCTGCTAAGGTCGCTGCTGCATTGGTAGACCTTGGCGTTGATAGCTCACGCATTTCTACTTCAGCTAAAGGTGATGCAGTGCAACCGTTCTCGGTTAACGATGAAAACCGCGTAGCTATCTGCGTGGCTGAACCCTAATCTGTAAAATATAGTGACAAAAGCCGAAAGCATTTGCCCTTTTGGCTTTTGTCACTTTCTCTTTTATTCTAATATGGTGCAAAAACATACGATGAGAATTATAACATACTAAAGATAAATCTTCTAAAAATATAAGCTTATGAAATTTAAAAATCTACTTCTTGCTTTTGCTATTCTTCTTAGTAGCTTTAGTCTGAGCGCTCAAACTTATGTCGCTGATAATGGCGATACGTATCAGTTTAAGCCTCACTTTTATCTAAACTTGCAAGGCGGTGGTGCCTATACCCTTGGTGAAGCCTCTTTCGGCCATCTAATAACACCGGCTGTCGCTGCAAATCTTGGCTATAATTTCACTCCGGCCTTTGGAGTTAGAATTGGTGGCTCAGGTTGGCAAGCTAAAGGAAGTTGGACTAGCCCGCGTATGTACTATAAATATAAATACATCCAAGGCAATTTAGATGCTGTGCTTAATTTGACAAATGCTTTTTGCGGTTGGAAGCCTAAACGATTGTTTAATGGCTATGCTTTTGTTGGTATAGGATACAACAAAACAATCGATAACGATGAGGCTGCTAAATTTGTGAAAAATCAAGATCCGTATCACTTCGTCGTAGGCCGATTTGGCTTGGGCTCTTATTTCCGCCTTTGCGACTTCTTGTCATTTAACATTGAAGTAAATGCTAATACACTTTCTGATAAATTTAATGCTAAACATGGCGGAAACTGGGACTGGCAATTCAACGCATTGGCAGGCTTGACTTTCACATTCGGCAAACCATATAAAGTAATTCCTGCTCCTATTCCCGAGCCAGCTCCCGCTCCTGAACCTGTTGTTGTGCCCGAACCAACCCCCGAACCGGCACCGGCACCCGCGCCGGTTAAGGAAGAGCCAAAACCACAACCGAAAATTGCACCGTTCGAAACCAACGTTTACTTTGCCCTCAATTCGTACACAATTTCAAAATCTGAATTGCAAAAAATTGATAGCTTGGCAAAATTCTTAAATGAAAATCCATCAGCAAACGTTTCAATCGTTGGATATGCCGACAAAGATACAGGTACGGCCGCAGTAAATCAGAAAATATCAGAGCGTCGTGCAGCAAAAGTTGCAGCCGCTTTGGTTGACAGAGGTATCGATAGCTCACGCATAACAACTGCTGCTAAAGGCGATACCGTTCAGCCGTTTTCTGCCAACGATGAAAACCGTGTTGCTATTTGCATAGCACAACAATAGCTTAAAGTTTAGTATTGTATTTTAATATAATTAGCCCCGTTGCAGATTAAATCTGCTGCGGGGTTAATTATTTGTAATTATTGGCTGAGAATGACTCAATAAAATGAGCTATTTCTTCGCAGTATTAAGAAAAATGCGTAAATTTGCGAAAATTTAAAAATAGTACACAATTCATCGCTACAATGAAAAAGTTCCCAGAATATAACGGTTTCAACCTATCAGATATAAACAAGCAAGTGCTTGCTCGTTGGAACGCCGAAGGTCTTTTCGAAAAAAGTATTGAAGAGCGTGAAGGCTGCCCCTCATTCGTGTTCTTTGAAGGCCCTCCTTCTGCTAACGGTATGCCCGGCATCCACCATGTTATGGCCAGAACTATCAAGGATGTGTTCTGCCGTTACAAAACAATGAAAGGTTTCCATGTTAAACGCAAAGCCGGTTGGGACACTCATGGCCTCCCCGTGGAGCTTGGCGTTGAAAAAAGCCTTGGAATCACAAAAGAAGATATAGGCAAAAAAATATCTGTTGATGATTATAATGCAGCTTGCCGCCGCGAGGTAATGAAATACACTCGCGAGTGGGAAAACCTCACAAACTCTATGGGATATTGGGTTGATATGAAAGATCCATACATCACATACGATAACCGTTACATAGAGAGCGTATGGTGGTTGCTCAGTCAATTGTACAAAAAAGGATATCTATATAAAGGTTATACCATTCAACCTTATTCACCGGCAGCAGGTACAGGCCTGTCAACTCATGAGTTGAACCAGCCCGGCTGTTACCGTGATGTTAAAGACACAACTTGCATCGCTCAATTTACAATCACCGATCCTAAAGAAGACATGAAAGGTTGGGGTACCCCTTGCTTCATCGCATGGACAACTACTCCTTGGACATTGCCTTCAAACACTGCATTGTGCGTTGGCGCTGCAATAAAATATAATGTAGTTCGCACATACAACCCGTATTCAGGCGAGCCTATTAGCGTTGTTGTTGCTGATGCCTTAATGTCATCTGTATTCAACGCTAAAGCCAAAGATTTGGCTTTGACTGACTATAACAAAGGCGATAAACTCGTGCCTTATGAGGTTGTAGGACAATACGTCGGCCAAGAGCTCGTAGGTATGCACTACGAACAACTTTTGCCTTGGATGAATCCGGGCGAAGGCGCATTCCGCGTGATTGCCGGTGACTTCGTCTCAACTGAAGATGGTACCGGTATCGTACATATTGCAGGTACTTTTGGTGCAGACGATAATCGCGTCTCAAAACAAAACGGCGTGCCTCCGCTACATCTTATAGACAAAGACGGTAATATTCGCCCGATGGTTGATATGACCGGTAAATTCTATATGCTTTCTGATCTCGACCCCGAATTTGTAAAGAACAATGTTGATGTTGAAGCTTACAAACCGTGGGAGGGTAAATTCGTGAAGAATGCTTTTGACCCAGAAAAGTCTGCAGACGATGAAACACTTGATATCGAAATCTGTATGTACTTGAAACAACATGGCCAAGTGTTCAAAATTGAAAAGCATACACACAGCTATCCTCACTGTTGGCGCACAGATAAACCGGTGTTGTATTATCCGCTCGATAGTTGGTTCATCCGCACCACTGCTGCTCGTGAACGTTTGATGCAACTAAACGAAACTATCACTTGGAAACCTGCATCAACAGGCTCAGGCCGCTTCGGTAAATGGCTGGAAAACTTGCAAGATTGGAACTTGTCACGTAGCCGCTATTGGGGCACACCGCTACCAATTTGGCGCACTGAAGATGGCTCGGAAGAAATTTGTATCGAATCGGTACAGAACTTGTACAACGAAATAGAAAAATCTGTAGCAGCCGGAGTGATGAAGTCAAACCCATACCGCGATCGTGGTTTTGTCCCCGGTGACTATTCAAAAGAAAATTATGATAAAATAGACCTACACCGTCCGTACGTAGATGACATCGTTCTTGTAAGCGCTTCTGGTAAACCTATGCGTCGCGAACTTGATCTTATTGACGTGTGGTTCGACTCAGGCTCAATGCCTTACGCTCAAATTCACTACCCGTTTGAAAATAAAGAGCGCCTCGAAAATGGAGAGTTGTATCCCGCTGATTTCATTGCTGAAGGCGTAGACCAAACTCGTGGTTGGTTCTTTACTCTTCATGCAATTGCCGGTATGGTGTTCGACTCTGTCGCATATAAGGCTGTAATCTCAAACGGACTTGTCTTGGATAAAGATGGTAACAAGATGTCTAAACGTCTTGGCAATGCCGTTAATCCGTTTGAAGCTATTGATAAGTATGGCTCTGACCCCTTGCGTTGGTATATGATTGTTAACTCTGCTCCTTGGGATAACCTTAAATTCGACCCCGCAGGCGTGCAAGAATCAGCTCGCAAGATGTTTGCCACACTCTACAACACATACTCATTCTTTGCTCTTTATGCTAATGTAGATAATTTTGATGCAGAAGCACCCGAAGTTCCTTTGGAAAAACGTCCCGAAATTGACCGTTGGATTATCTCGTTGCTCAACTCATTGATTATCGAAGTTGAAAAAGCATTAGATGACTATGAGCCCACTCGTGCCGGTCGTGCGATTAATGATTTTGTAACCGATAATTTGTCAAATTGGTATGTGCGACTCAATCGCAAACGCTTCTGGGGCGGTGGTATGACTGAAGATAAGCTCTCAGCCTATCAAACTCTCTATAAGTGCTTGAAAACTGTGGCACAACTTATTGCTCCGATCGCTCCATTCTATGCAGATCGTCTGTATGCAGATTTGACAGGTAACGATAAATCTGTGCATTTGACCCTTTTCCCGGCAGCAGACGCTTCAGCTATTAATCCTGCTCTTGAAAAGCAAATGCAATTAGCTCAAACCATCACTTCTATGGTTCTGGCTCTGCGTAGGAAGGTGAATATCAAGGTTCGTCAACCACTCAGCACAATTATGGTGCCTGTTATCGACGAGCAACAACGTGATATGCTCAATGCTGTTAGACAATTGGTGCTCAACGAGGTGAATGTTAAGGATATCCGTATCGTTGGCAATGACGAAGGCATACTTGTTAAACGTGTGAAACCCGATTTCAAAAAACTAGGCCCGAAACATGGCAAACAAATGAAAGCTGTCGCTGCTGCTATTGCGGCTCTCGACAACGCTTCAATTTCTTTGTTTGAGAAAAACGGCTCAATTGATATCGATGTTAACGGAGCAAAAGCAACAATTGATCTTGCTGACGTAGAAATCATTTCGGAAGATATTCCCGGTTGGCTAGTTGCCAATGAAGGTTCGGTGACCGTAGCTCTTGATGTTACAATTACCCCCGAACTGCAGCAAGAAGGTTTAGCTCGCGACATTATTAACCGCATTCAAAACATACGTAAAAGTAGAAACTACGAAATAACAGACCGTATCAATCTCACATTTGCTAAATCATCGGAAATTGATGATACGGTGAAAAACTTCGGCGAATATATCGGTGCACAAGTTTTAGCTAATTCAGTGGCTGTTGTTGAACAGTTGGACGATGCTGAAACGGTTGAAACACTTGATATTGACGGTCTGAATGTTGTTGTAAACATTACCCTAAATTAAAGTGAAAAATGTCTGAAAAAGTAAGGTATAGCGATGAAGAGCTTCTCGAGTTCAAACAAATGATACTCGAGAAGCTTGAAAAAGCTACTCGTGAATTTGAAAATTTGCGCGCCGTTGTTATGAACAATGATGGCAACGGTGTCGCAGACACTTCGCCAACGTTTAAAGTGCTCGAAGAAGGCGCCGGAACGTTGAATAAGGAAGAAGCCGCGCGTATGGCAGAGCGCCAGCGTAAGTTTATTGAGCATTTGCAAGCTGCACTTGTTCGCATCGAAAATAAAACTTATGGCATCTGTCGCGTCACCGGTAAGTTGATACCCAAAGGCCGATTAATGGCTGTGCCTCATGCCACTCTTAGCATCGAGGCTAAAAATAAACAACATTAAACTCTTATGAAGATTTCAAAAGGGTGGTTGGCTGTGTTGATTTGCGCAGCGGTTATAATTATTGACCAAGTCATAAAAATCTGGGTTAAAACTTCATTCTATTGGGGCGAAGATGTTGAAATATTCTCTTGGTTCCACCTTAAATTCATCCAAAACAATGGTATGGCTTTTGGCATGGAACTTGGTAGCAAGTTGTTTTTGACTCTCTTTAGAGTGATAGTCGTATCCTTTTGCGTTTATTGGATGACAAGAATTGCTCGCAATCCATTTTATAAAAAAGGTTTTATGGCTTGTATCGCATTGATCACTGCAGGAGCTTTCGGCAACATCATTGACTGCTTGTTTTATGGCGAGATTTTCACAAATCCCTATCCTCCGGAATTGGCCTCTTTTGTGCCTTGGGGACAAGGGTATTCCGAACTCTTCCATGGCCTTGTAGTTGATATGTTCTACTTCCCGCTCTTTAGCTTTGTGTGGCCTGATTGGATGCCTTTTGTCGGTGGACAAGAATTTACGTTTTTTGACCCCGTATTTAATTTCGCTGATGCATCAATTACAGTAGGTATGGCGCTCTTGTTATTATGCTATTATAAAACATTGAGTGGTGAGCCTGCTAATGCTGAAACTGATAATAAAGAACAAGAATAGAATTGTATAATTCATCTAAAAATATAATCATTGCTATGGCCGCGATTGCACTTTTGAGTTGCAATCGTGTGCCTGATAATGTGATTCAACCGGACGAAATGGCTGAATTATTAGCTGATATTCACACCGGAGAGAGCGTTGTGGAGATGAATTATGGCAGGTACGGTACTGAAGAGTCTCGGCGCGAGCTCAAACAAGCGATACTCGAAAAACATGGTGTCACACAAGCAGACTTAGATACCTCGTTTATGTGGTATGGTGCTCATCTTGACAAGTATATGGCTGTCTATGACAATACTGCTGAAATACTTCAAAGCCGTTTGGATAAAAACCAAGCTCTCGAGGCCGAACAGGCTAGTCTTTCTGTGTCTGGCGATTCTGTTGATGTGTGGTCGCAGCCGCGTAGGTATGTTTTCACTCCTCGCTCAGCCACGCGCTATATGACTTTTAAACTATCTTCAGATAAAAACTGGAATAAAGGCGATTCGTATACTTGGCGCGCTAAATTTTTCAATAATGACCGCGAAACACGTTGGGGCGTGGTTGTGGAATATGAAGATGGTACAACCGAGGTGCTTAATGATCAATTCTCTAGCACCGGTTGGCAACAAATCACGTTCTATACTGACTCTACTCGTAAAGCTACAAATGTGCGTGGTTATTTGAAAATCCAATCGCAAAATAATGCAACCGCCACTTACATTGATAGTGTGCAACTAGTGCGTAATCGCATCAATCGCGAGCGCTATAGCCAACGCTACAGACAAAGATCATTCGATTTCTCTCGTAAATGAAACGTTATTTGTCTCATAAAATAATTGTGAATGGTAAGCAAATACCAGGCTTATCAATAGTAACAATTAATGACGATAATACTATTGAGACTATCCCATACACTGAGGAAGTTCACTCCACGGTGTATGTGAATGGCTCTGTAATAATTGAAACAAATCCCCAAAACAATCAGATTATCTCTGTTTCAATAAACAACTAATAATGTTCAGTTCATGATTTCAATCAATAATTTGACTGTCGAATTTAGCGCTAAAACTCTTTTCGACAATATCAACTATGTTATTAATCCAAAAGATAAAATAGCATTAGTCGGAAAAAATGGCGCCGGAAAATCAACAATGCTGAAAATAATTGCAGGTTTGCAGCAGCCAACGTCAGGCAGCGTATCAACACCATCGGGCATAACTATTGGTTATTTGCCTCAACAAATGGAGGTCTCTGATACGTTGACTGTGATGCAAGAGGTTCGAAAGGCTTTTGCTCATATTGATGATATGAAAGCTCAGCTTGAACAGCTCAATAATACCCTTGCCGAACGTACTGATTACGAATCGGCTGAGTATGCTGATTTGATTGAACACATGACAACGCTCACAGAGCTAGTAGCTATATCTGATAGCGAAAATTGCATCGCTGAGATCGAAAAAACATTGATAGGCCTTGGCTTTGTTCGCGATGATTTTGACCGCCATACATCAGAATTTTCCGGCGGTTGGCGCATGCGTATTGAACTTGCAAAAATACTGCTTCAACGACCGGATGTGCTGTTGCTCGATGAGCCGACAAACCACCTTGATATTGAATCGATACAATGGCTTGAAAACTTTTTAGTATCAAAGGCAAAAGCGGTTGTGCTCGTGTCGCACGACCGTGCATTCATTGATAATGTAACAAATCGCACAATCGAAATTTCATTGGGTAAAATATATGACTATTCAGTGAATTATTCTAAATTTGTACAATTGCGTCAAGAACGCATTGAGCAACAAATGCGCGCATATCAAAATCAACAAAAGCAAATAGCCGATACTGAGCAGTTTATCGAACGTTTTAGATATAAGGCCACTAAAGCTGTACAAGTGCAAAGCCGCATGAAACAGTTGGCTAAAATTGAACGTATTGAGGTTGACGAGGTGGATACTTCTCGGTTGAGCCTTAAATTTCCTCCCGCACCACGTTCGGGCGATTATCCGATAATTGCTGAAAATCTTGGTAAGGCTTATGGCTCTCATCAAGTGTTTGACCATTGCGATATGACCATTAAACGTGGCGAAAAAGTGGCTTTTGTCGGTAAAAACGGTGAAGGTAAATCTACTTTGGTCAAGTGTATAATGGGCGAAATTGAGCATACCGGAACGCTTAAAATAGGCCATAATGTGATGATCGGTTATTTCGCTCAAAATCAAGCTCAACTACTTGACGGCGAACTTACTGTTTTTGACACTATTGATCGTGTTGCCGTTGGCGATATACGTACAAAAATACGCGATATCCTTGGCGCCTTTATGTTTGGTGGTGAAGCCTCAGATAAAAAGGTGAAGGTGCTCTCGGGGGGCGAAAAAACTCGTTTGGCAATGATCAGACTATTGCTTGAACCTGTTAATTTGCTGATTCTTGATGAGCCCACCAATCACTTGGATATGAAGACTAAAGACATTTTGAAACAAGCCATTAAAGATTTTAATGGAACAGTGATTGTTGTTAGTCACGATAGGGAATTTCTTGATGGCTTAGTAGAAAAAGTATATGAGTTCGGTGGTGGCAAAGTGCGTGAATGTCTTGGCGGTATTTACGAATTCCTCGAAAAGAAGAAACTTGAATCGCTTAGCGAACTAGAACTAACCAAGTCTCCAACTGAAAAGGTAAAGCAAGCGGATGCAGCTACAGTAATGCCAAAGGAAGAAAAGAAACTTTCGTATGCTGAGCAGAGAGAACGTGAAAAAGCCGTTAAACGTGCTGAGAAAAAAGCACAAGAGGCTGAAACGGAAGTATCTCGTCTTGAACAAGTGGTTAAAGATATCGAAACAAAAATTAGTGATGGAGATGTCTCTACAGAGATATTTGACAAACACAAACAAGCCACTAAAGATTTGGAAAATGCTATGAGCATTTGGGAGTTGGCTGTCATGGAAGCTGAAAGTCTTAAATAGCAGATTTACACATATTTACATACTAGCAAAAGTCGTGAATAATATTTTTTCACGACTTTTGCTATTTTTGTTAATGCAAACAATATGAAAACTCACAAAAAGGTTGTATATTTGTATGATAAAATAGGAAAAACAAAATAAACCATATATATGAAATTTAACGTTCCAAGCAAAACGCTTCACACCTATGCTTCTGCAGTAAGCAAGGTTATCAATTCAAAAAATGCCCTCACAGTGCTCAATAACTTCTACATGACACTTGATGGCGACACGCTCATTATCACCGGCTCTGATGTCGAAAATGCATTGACTGCTCGCATCCCGGTTACCGAAACTGAAGGTAAAGGCAGCTTCTGCGTCGATGCTCGCCGTTTGGTCGACTTGTTCAAGGAAATTCCCGATCAAGGTGTTACCATTGAGGTTAATGATAACCTCGGTGTGAACATCAGCTATTCAAGCGGTACGTATGACTTGACTGCTATCGCCGGTGCTGAGTACCCTGCATACAAAAAAGATGATGACGATTCTGCTCCTGTTGAATTTATGTGCCCTGCAGGTGTATTGACAAAAGGTATCGAAAACACTTTGTTTGCAGCCAGCACAGACGATTATCGTTTGTTGATGATGGGTGTATATTTCGATATTAAACCTGATAGCATCACTTTTGTCGCTACCGATACACGAAAACTTGTTAAGTATACAAACACTAAAGCAAAACCTGGCATTACTGCTTCATGCATCGTGCCCGCTAAACCGGCTAGCATTCTTAAAAATGTTTTTGCAGGTGACGAAGATGTTAAAATCACTCTCACTTCAAAATGCGCTACTATAGAGAACTCTGTGTTCTCATTCAACTGCCGTTTCATTCAAGGCAATTTCCCCGATTATAACCGCGTTATTCCTCGCAATAACAATCTAGTGCTCACCGCTGATCGTGCAACTCTGCTCAACGCAGTGCGTCGCGTAGGCTTGTTCGTAGACCCCGGTTATGGCTTGGAAAAATTCAAAATCTCGCCCGATACTATCGAACTTAAATCAGAAGATAATAATCTGATGACTTGTGCACGCGAAGTTGTGCCTTGCTCTTTCACCGGCGAACAATTGGTTATCGGTTTCAGCGCTCCGTTCTTGCTTGAAATGCTTAACATCATCAATACAACAGATGTTGTTATCAAACTTAGCGATCCCGGACGCCCCGGTATTTTCTGCCCCTCTGAAGACGATCCCGATTCTGAACTTGTTATGCTTTTGATGCCAATGACTGTTGGCGAGTTTTAATCTTGTGAACTGAATAGTCATGAAACTGCAACTGAAACGACCGATTATAATCTTCGATTTGGAGACTACCGGTATCAACCTCACTGAGGACCGTGTCGTGGAGATTTCGTTGATAAAGGTTATGCCCGATGGTAGCACTGAAACTAAAACCCGTCGCATCAATCCGGGTATGCATATTCCTGAACAAGCCACTGCTATACACCACATCACTGATGACGATGTGAAAGACGAACCTACTTTCAAACAAATAGCAAAATCACTGGCAAAAGTGTTTGAAGGCTGTGATATCGCCGGATTCAATTCAAATCGCTTCGATATCCCGATGCTTGATCAAGAATTTCAACGCGCTGATGTCGATTTCGACTTCTCGAAAGCTCGCTTTGTTGATGTACAAACAATCTTTCATAAAAAAGAGCCGCGTAATCTTGTCGCTGCTTATCGCTTCTATTGTGGCAAGGATTTGGAAAATGCCCATAGCGCAACAGCCGATACGCAGGCTACGTATGAAGTGTTGTTGGCGCAACTTGAACGTTATGAAGATCTGCCTACAACCGTCGATAAACTTTCTGATTTCTCGTCTCAAAATAGAAATGTCGACTTTATGGGTCGTCTGATTTACGATGATAAAGGTCGTGAAGTTATCAATTTCGGTAAGTATAAAGGAAAAGTTGCAGAAGAGGTCTTGAAAAAAGATCTAGGCTATTATGGCTGGATAATGCAAGGCGATTTTACTAAAAATACAAAAGACGCATTTACTCGTATAAAACTACGACTTAAATAAACTCTACTGACAAACAATGCTGAAAGGCAAACATATAATTTTAGGAATCTCAGGAGGTATAGCGGCATACAAGTCGGTATACCTACTGCGATTGCTTATAAAAGCCGGGTGTGAAGTGCAAGTGGTTATTACTCCAAATGGCAAGCAATTCATCACCCCGGTCACACTCTCGGCTTTGAGTGGAAAACCTGTGGTAAGCGAATTCTTTACCGCAAATACCGGAGAATGGCATTCGCATGTCGACCTCGGTTTGTGGGCCGATGCTATGGTGATTGCTCCGGCAACAGCTTCTACAATAGCAAAGATGGCAAATGGTGTGGCTGATAATATGCTTATAACTACTTATCTATCAGCTAAAGCGCCGGTATTTGTCGCTCCGGCTATGGACTTAGATATGATGGCTCATCCGTCTACTGAACGCAATATTAACTTGCTCCGGTCTTATGGTAATCATATCATTGAGGCCGCAAGCGGCGAATTGGCAAGCCATCTAACCGGTAAAGGCCGCATGCAAGAGCCTGAAGTGATAGTAGCTGAGCTTGAAAACTTTTTCGCTACACAGCAAGACTTGGCCGGCAAGAACGTAATGATAACAGCAGGCCCTACACATGAACTTATCGACCCTGTGCGTTTTATTGGAAACTATTCAACCGGTAAAATGGGTTATGCTTTAGCAGAAGAAGCAGCAAACCGTGGCGCCAATGTTACATTAGTGTCAGGCCCTGTGGAAATTACTGCTAAAAATAGCGCTATAAATGTCGTAAAGGTTACTTCGGCACGACAAATGTTGGAGGCTTGTGAGGCAAAATTCAATGAAGTGGATATTGCTATCATGGCTGCAGCTGTAGCTGACTATGCCCCGGCTGTGCAGTACGACAAAAAAATCAAGCGCGAAGAAAACGGCATAGAGCGTATAGAGCTAGTGAAAAATCCGGATATTGCAGCTACTTTGGGCGCTAAAAAACGCGCAAATCAAAAAATCATTGGTTTTGCTCTCGAAACAGACAATGAGCAAGTGAATGCGGCGGCTAAAATGAAACGAAAAAATTTAGATGCCATCGTTCTCAATTCATTGCGCGACAAAGGAGCCGGTTTCGGTACAGACACCAATAAAATTACAATCATAAAGGCTGATGGCAGCGAGGTCGCTTTCGAGTTAAAAAGCAAAACTGCTGTGGCAAAAGACATATTTGATATAGTAAAAGACCTATGAAAAACGGAGCCTTAAAATGCATAGCAGCAGTGTGCGCGTGCCTTAGCCCTTTTGCCACCTCGGCACAAGAGCTAAATTGCCAAGTCGAAATAAATAGCGACCAAGTGCAAGGCACAAACAAATCTGTATTTGAGACATTGCAGCAAGCCATGAGCGAATATATGAATACAAACGTATTTACTAATGCTCAATTTGCTGTAAATGAAAAAATTGATTGTAGATTGTACTTCACTATCAAGGAACAGGAAGATCAAACCTTTTCCGGAGATTTACAAGTGCAAGCCACACGACCCGTTTACAATACATCATACACAACAACGTTGCTGAATTTTAAGGATACCAAAATAGATTTTACTTATCAAGAAAATGAACCGTTGATATTTTCGCATAATAGTATGGAAAGCCAAATTACGGCAATCCTAAATTTTTATGCGTATTTGATCTTGGCTATTGACTTTGACTCGTTTTCAGAACGCGGCGGTGAGCCATACTTCGATGAGCTAAAGCAAATTGTGCAAATGGCGCAATCATCAGGCGAAAGTGGGTGGAAAGCCTTTGAAGATACAAAAAATCGCTCGGCTGTCTTAAGCTCATTCACTGATAATTCTACGTCGTGCATACGTGATTTGTACTATCAATATCATCGAAAAGGACTTGATGAAATGGCTCTGTCTCCTGATAAGGGTAGGGCTGCAATCACTGCTACACTAAAAAACATACAAAGTGTGTATCAGGCAGCTCCTATGTCTGTCGCTTTGTCTATGTTTAAGGATGCCAAATTTGATGAGTTGGTAAATCTTTATTCAAAAGCCCCGTCTGATGAACGTGAAAGTGTCTATGAACTTTTTGAACCGATTTATCCGGCGGAGCAAACTCGATTGGAACAAATCAAAAATGGTAAGACCACAAAATGATTACGAGTTTACACATATCAAACTATGCGCTGATATCATCCATTGATATAGAGTTTAGTAAAAGCCTAAATATTATCACAGGTGAAACAGGCGCCGGAAAGTCTATAATGCTTGGCGCGTTAGCCTTGATTTTAGGCGGTAGAGCAGACTTTAAGGCCGTTCGCGATTCCTCAAAAAAAACAGTAGTTGAGGCCGTTGTTGATATATCAAATCATCAGTATGTTAATGAAAAATTAGCAGAGAATGATGTTGATGTGATGGACAATCAATGTATCTTGCGCCGCGAATTGACACCAAAAGGCGGCTCGCGCGCATTTATAAATGATACACCCGTAACACTGCAATTGCTCAAAGAAATAGCGCTACAACTAATCGATATTCACTCTCAACATCAAAACATGATGCTTGCTGACAATGAATATCAGCTCTCAATCATTGACTCGTTGGCTCAAAATGACGAATTGCTAAAACAATATGGCAACGCTTATCGGAACTATCGCAGCGCTCTGAAAGAGTACACTCAGACTCGTGATATGATAAATCGCAATCAAGCTGAAGCTGAATATTTGTCATTCCAATATGAGCAACTTGAAGAATTAAACATTCAGCCCGGTGAGCAGGAGCAATTAGAGCATGATCGTGCTATAATGGCTAATATATCACAGATTAAAGGCCATATTGGCAGAGCGCTTGATCAATTAGCCGGAATGCAACCTATCACTGCTTCAATATCACGTGCGGCTGACGAAATGCAACATCTTTCTGAGATATTTGAAGATGCAGCTGATTTGGCTGATAGATTGCACGCAGCAAAAATCGAAATACAAGATATAACTGATTCGATAACTCAGTATGATAGCTCGTTGTCTGCTAATCCTGCAGAGCTTGATGCTATAGAACAGCGTCTCAGCGATATTTACTCGTTGGAAACTAAACATCATGTAGATTCTGATGCTCAATTGATAGCATTGCGCGACCAATTGAAAAATCAGTTGGAAACTATAAATAACGGCGAGGAAACTTTGGCTGCCCTTGAAGATAAAGCCAAAAAAGCCAAAAAAGCTGCAGTGTTAATCGCTCGTGAGATATCGGCTAAACGCATACAAACGGCCGCCCAATTTGCTGTGCAGTTGAAAGAACGTGCTATGCCTCTTGGCATGAGCAACATCCGTTGCGAAATTGCTATGACGACAAGTAAGTTATCGCCTACCGGTATTGATAGCATAGAGTTTATGTTTGCGTTCAATAAAAATCAACCTCTTATGCCTATAGGCAAAACTGCATCCGGCGGTGAGATATCTCGTGTGATTTTAGCTATAAAGTCTATTGTGGTAGAATGTATGCATTTGCCCACAATTATCTTTGATGAGGTTGATACAGGCGTTTCCGGCGATATCGCAAACAAAATGGCTGAGTTAATGGATATGATAAGCAAACGTACGCAAGTTATCACTATTACTCACTTGCCGCAAGTCGCCGCTCATGGCTCTACGCACTTTAAAGTGTACAAACATGACGATGACAACTCAACACTTACGAACATTCATTTGTTAAATAAGCAGGAGCGTGAAGCTGAGTTGGCTCTAATGTTAAGTGGTAGCACAACTAACGAGTCTGCTCTAGCTACAGCTAGAACGCTTATTGACAACAATAATCACTAAATTATTACAGATTTTTAAAGGAAATATATGGAACCTTCAGATTACATATTTGGCATTAGGCCTGTGATTGAAGCTATCGAAGCTGGTAAAGAAATTGATAAAATTTTTATCAAAAAAGACCTGCAAGGTGAGCTGGCAACAGAGCTTATGACAATAATGCGCGAACACCGCATCATTGCACAACGTGTGCCGGTAGAACGTCTTAATAGAATTACTCGCAAAAACCACCAAGGTGTTGTTGCTATGCTTTCGGCTGTGACATATCATAGCTTAGACAATCTTGTGCCTCAACTCTATGAAGAAGGCCGTTTGCCTTTCGTGATTGTGCTTGATGGTATCACCGATGTTCGTAATTTTGGCGCCATCGCCAGAACTGCTGAGTGTTGTGGCGCCGATGCTCTTGTGATACCGCAACGTGGCAGTGTTAGTGTCGGCGCTGATGCAGTTAAAACATCAGCCGGAGCATTGCACTATTTGCCGGTTTGCCGTGAGCGCAGCGTAACCGGTGCAATTCGGTTTTTAAAAGATAACGGATATAAAATTGTCGCAGTTTCCGAAAAAGCAGAATTCTCATACACCGGAGCCGATTATACCGGTCCTGTCGCTTTAGTTATGGGCGCTGAAGATGTTGGCATTTCGCCCGAAGCTATGAAGTTGTGCGACACTCGTGTGTCTATCCCGATGTTCGGTAGAATAGGTTCGTTGAACGTTTCTGTCGCTGCTGCTGTGCTGATGTATGAGGTGGTGCGGCAACGTTTAAATGCTGATATGGAAGTTAAATAATACATAATGATTACAAGGCCGTTACAATGCAGTGACGGCCTTTATTTTGTTCGCAAAAAAGTTTGGTGCGTTATGAAAAATACATATTTTTGCAACAAAATATTGAACTATGATTCAAATTAAACATATCATACTTGCATCATTGTCGTTGCAAATCTGCAACATTCCAATTGCTGTTGCTCAAACATCAGTTCCGGTAACGGAAAATGTTAAATATAGTAGTAAAATAGTGCCAAATCAAACAGAACTATTGGCACTAGTTAACTTGTGGATGTACAATAAAAGTACAGGAAACCCAATAAGTCAATTCGCACAATATCCGCAGTTGACTGCCTCAATGATTATCAATGACGGTTATT
>CAYSLD010000011.1:0-27417 GCA_964431795.1 uncultured Bacteroides sp. | reverse complement strand
CCCGCATGCCTTTAGGTATGCGTATAACGAGCGAGCTGTTTATGCGCACAGCTACGCCGTGCGTGACGTGTGGGTGGGCTACCCATAGCTGCGGCTGCTACGCGAGCCTTGCTATGGGCTACTATCTTTTCGCCGCGATGCGGCTTATCTCGCGGCTCTGCCGCGACCATCCGGATGTCGCCGGTGTGCACCATCATCGCCGTCAGCCCACACACATACATAATATGCAACCCACACCGACAGCACGCCAATACATGAACCCCTGCTTGAGTGCGGGGTTGCTATAAAAACAGACAAAGGTGCGCCCCGAGGGGTGCACCTTTGTTGTGGGTTTAAGCTTGAAAAAGAACCGTTGCTTATTTGTTGACAACGCGACGTTCTTTGATGCGAGCTTTTTTGCCGGTGAGAGCGCGCAAGTAGTAAAGTTTAGCGCGACGTACTTTACCGTATTTGTTAACGGTGATAGAGTCGATGAACGGAGATTCGATGGGGAAGATACGTTCAACACCGATGTTGTCGCTCATTTTGCGAACAGTGAAACGTTTTTTGCTGCCTTCGCCAGAGATACGGATAACAACGCCGCGGTATTGTTGGATACGCTCTTTGTTACCTTCTTTGATGCGATAAGCTACAGTGATAGTGTCACCGGCGCTGAATTCGGGATGTTGTTTGCCACTTGCAAAAGCTTCTTCGGCAATTTTAATTAAATCCATTTTAGTTTATAGTAATTAAAATGTTAAACTGACGCAACTTCAACGGGCCACATGCTCCGCCAGCGGTTACGCATATCGACGGCAAAGGTACGAACTTTTTTTGACAAACCGCTAATTCTCACCATAAAATTAAATAAAAGTGTGAGATAAGGGCTTAGTTTTTTGCTAGAATAATAGTTTGTAACTATCTTTGTAGGTAGAAAAGCTTTTAACCGACTAATCATTTTTAACACTACAAATTATGTCATTATCTAAATTCTTTAAAGGGGCTCTCGCCGTGTCGGCAATGTTGACACTTGCTATGAGCACATCTTGCAATAAGTCATCGCAGCAGACTGCAGGTGACGACGCAGAGAGCGCAGCGCCTGAAAAGGTGATTGTTGCCTACGTAACTGCCGGTGGCGGTGAATTGCCCGACCCGTCGTTGATGACCGTAATCAACTATGCATTCGGCCACGTTGACTCAACATTTGAGGGTGTGAACATTGACAAGCCCGAGCGCTTGCGTCAAGTGGTAGCACTCAAAAAGCAAAATGCCGATTTGAAGGTTATGCTTTCAGTGGGTGGTTGGACAAGCGGCAATTTCAGCGAAATGGCAGCCGACTCGTTGCACCGCACAGCCTTTGTGAACAACTGCAAGAAGATTGTTGACGACTTTGGTCTTGACGGCATCGACATTGACTGGGAATATCCCACCTCATCAGAAGCCGGCATCTCATCATCGCCCGAAGATACAGACAACTACACTTTGTTGATGCGCGACTTGCGCAATGTGCTCGGCAAAGATAAGATGGTGACTTTGGCCACAATCTGGTCAGCTAAATACATTGACTTTAAAGCAATCGACCAATATGTTGATTTGGTGAACGTGATGTCATACGACATGCGCCAAGTGCCCGGTCACCAATGCCCCATCTACCCCTCAGAGAAATTTGGTGAAGCTTGCGTGGCAAACGCTGTGAAGCATCACCTTGAGGCCGGTGTGCCCGCCAACAAATTGGTGTTGGGTATTCCCTTCTACGGCCGTGGCTGTGGCCCCTACACCGACTATGTAGACTTCAAAGATTTTTATGTTGCCGAAGGTTGCACCATGGAGCGCGACTCAGTGGCACACATTCCCTATATTGCTGACAAAGACGGCAATTTGGTGCTCGGCTATGAAGATGTTGAGTCAGCTACTGAGAAATGTCAGTATGCTCTCGACAATCAATTGCGTGGTGTGATGTACTGGGAGTACAATTGCGACAGCAAAGATCACACACTTGCTAAGTTGCTTGCCAAGTTGATACTCGGCGTTGAGAGCGCAGAATAAATCTAACTTCACAAACATATTTCACGCTTGGGGCTCCTCCTATCGAGGGGCCCCAAGTTCTATAACCTCGAGGTTTGAGGGCTGACCGTTGTCAATATCAAAGCGCACCAGAGTGCGCACTTTTTGCCAACCGTGATAGCCGGCAGCCCCGGGGTTTATATGTAGCACGCCAATCTCTTTGTCGTACATCACGCGGAGTATGTGGCTGTGTCCGCACACCATGATGCGCGGGCGGCGCTCAATGAGCAGGCGGCGCATGCCGGGAGCGTAGCGGCCGGGGTATCCGCCAATGTGTGTGAGTATGACACGAGCGCCGGCGGTCTCAAAGTCGAGTAGTTCGGGGCACATGCGGCGCACCAAACCGGCGTCGATGTTGCCGCTGACGGCACGAAGGCGCGGGCCAATTGCCATTAGGCGTTTCAGAGTGTCGGCATCGCCGATGTCGCCGGCATGCCATATCTCGTCGCAGTTGGCGAAGTGACGTGCAAAGCGGTCGTCCCAGCAGCTGTGCGTGTCAGATAATACACCAATTTTCATAATTGTGAGGCTTTATAGATAAGTAATACCTCAACTCAGCATGGTCGGTGACCATGAGAGTTGAGGTTATAGTTTGTGCGGCCAAAGGGCCACAAAATGAGCGTATCGGGCTGATTATTTGAATTTTTTAGCGATAGCTTTGGGCACAGCGTCTTTGTGCACAACGATACCCATAGTTTTGGCCAAGAGATAAGCCTCAGATACGTAGATAAAGCCGTCGTAGATTTGGTTTGTATCCCAAGAGTTTTTAACCTTGTAGTAGCGGTTGCCGTCTTGGTCTTTAGCAATACCAACAATCTCCATGCCATGGTCGTCAGTAGTCTCTTGAGTATCGAACATTTCTTGGCGGAGCTCTTGAGTGACTGTGATTTCTTCAACCGGGCCTTCGAAGTCGTATTTGCTGTTTGCGCGCTCTTTGTCGCTGAGTTTCACCCAACGAGCGAGCTCGGTGCCGGTCATGTCGCCTTGGTTTTTGCCTTTAGGCATGAGTGCAACGCCTTTGTTCCACTTAAATCCGCCTTCGCTGACGTCGGCAGCCCAGTTGATGGGATATCCGTTTTCGAGGGCGTTGTCAACGATAGCTTTAAGTTCGTCGAGGGGCACGTTCATGTATTGGCCGTTCAGCCAGTTATCGGGCACTTCGAGCACGAAAGTGCTGTAGAAGGGATGGTGTGTGAACGATGATATAGCGATGTAGTTATCGGGGTTGATGGGGAGCGAAGCAGCGAAGCTCTTCGGGGTGTAAGTTTTGCCTTTGTAGGTGAAAGTTTCGGGGAGAGTGCCGAGGTATGAGTTGAGCACGCCGTCGTAAGCTCCCTTCCATGCGGTGCTGATTTTTGTGCCGTTCGGTTTTTTAACAACGGTTTTGAGGATGCCTTCGAGAATTGCATCGAGCTCGCCGTGCACGTGTTTTTCTTCACCGTATTGCAAGCCGGTGTAAACCTCTTCGGGCACAGCGCCATAGTTTTTCCAAACGTAAGCAACATCGATGAGCGAGCCGCCGGCGCCAAAGTTTGTTTGGCCATATAGGCGCACATATTTGTCGCCTTTGAGGTTGTAGCAGTGGTGCACGGTGAACATTTCGCTGAGGTCGAGCGAATCGCCGCCTTGGCGCAAGATTTCGTCTTCGAAGAACGAAGTGCCTGAGAAGCACCAGCATGTGCCTGATTTGTTTTGGTCTTTAACCGAGGTGGTTTTCACTGTTTTAACGTCGGTGAAAACGAATTTCTTGATAGAGTCGGTTTGCGTGGTGTCGGCATCGGCCACACCGGCAAAAGCTCCGAGAGCCATGAGCGAGGCCAACGAGAGTGTTGCAAATTTTTTCATTCGTCTATATTGTTATTTGATTAGTCAATACGCAAAAATACAAATAATTTGCGAAATAAATAGTCAATTCATATAAAATGTGTCAATACACAAGCTAGAGAGTCAGTAATTTTGGCAACATAGAAATAGCGTATAGCGGACAAATGCACACTTGACGTAAAGCATTGTCAGCCTCAATGTCACTATATTGCAAAAGGCCAAAATTTTCGAGTGAGCAGCGCACACCTAAGTGTAGATTTTTTAGCCGCATAAATAGCCAAAGACTCTTCATGCCGCCCTGTGTGCCTGATTTCACTTCTATAGGTAACACTTTTTGATTGTATACGCTCAAATAATCGATTTCTGCTTGAGAATTGCGGTTTTGACGCTGCCAATAGTACAAGTCGTGCCGCACGTTTGCACTTTGATAGCGCAACAATTCAAGGCCGACTATCATCTCAGCCATCGGGCCTTTATTTACTAAGTCAACTTCGTTCCCGGTTAAAATATCATTAGTAATATTGCCCACATCACCGGCACTCATGTTGAGAAGTCGCAACATCAAGCCGGTATCGAGCAACATAACCTTTCGATATGATTGATTTACCTCACTGCCCAATGGCAACCCATTTGCAGCTGTATGCATAACAGGCACAACAATGCCTGCAAGAATGAGCAATTCCAAGGCATTTTTCACATCTCGACCGGTGTACCCCTCTACCTGTGAATACTGGAATTTCTGCGTAGCTTGCGCCGCAACATTGCGCATAGTCAGTCGCAATAGCATTGGGTCGACACGCTTTTTATATTTAGGGAAATCATCTTCGTAACTGACCACAATATCATCTTGTATTTCTTGGCAACTCAGATAGTTGTGCGTTTGCACCCACTTTGCCACCACCTCGGGCATACCGCCAACAAGCATGTACGTGCGCATTAATTGCACCAACTTGTTGTGCAACGGAGATGGCAACGCAGACATGCACGTAGCGGCATTGCGACTCTGCATGAGCAACTGTTCGCCGTTAGCCTCAAGAAATTCATCAAAAGACATCGGATGCATAAACATTGAGTGTATGCGTCCAACGCCAAACGTAGGCAACTCTTGCAAAGCGAATTCAAGCAATGAGCCTGCTGCCACAACATGGAGCTTTGGCATATCTTCTTTGAAAAATCGCAAAGACATGATAGCTTCGGGGCACATTTGTATTTCATCAAAAAACAAGAGAGTATTGCCTTCAGTTATCGGTTGCGAGCACAAAGCTTCGATTTGCGATACAATGCGCCGCACGTCAAAATCTTGTGTAAAAACTTGCTTAAACTCAGGTTGTTTTTCAAAATTAATCTCAACAAAATTTTTAAATTTTGCACCGAGGTAGCGCACTGCAGAAGACTTGCCAACTTGACGTGCTCCGCGCAGCAAAACAGGCTTGTGCTCGGAGCGCGAAGCCCATTGTGCAAGGTCTTTATCTATTTGTCTGGCATAATACATTGTAACTTCCTATTAATTAGGCTACAAATATACATATTTTCAAAAATCCAAACAAATAAATCGGCGATTTTTGCAAAAATCCAAACAAATAAATCGGCGTTTTTTGCAAAAATCCAAAGAAATAATTGAAAATGGCACACACAAAAAGAAGTTGAGCGCGCGAAAGTAGAGCGAATTAATTGTATATAATGAGTGAATATTCAAAAAAACATTGTAAATTTGCTAGTTGAAACAATTTGTATGACTTATAATCATCCACTTAATTAACAACACTGACCGAAACAATGAAAAAATATATACTCTCCCTGCTGATGGTTGTAGCCGCACTAGGCTCAGCAACAGCCCAAAACAAAGACAATGAATTGTTGGTAGAAATGCCGGTAGTGCCCAGCAGCATCACCATGCTCGACCAACGTTGCAACTATATAATTTCACACTATTGGGATAAATTCAATCCCAAAAGTTCGTTTTCAAGCTTAGAGCGTATGGACAAGACCTTTGGCCAATTTGTAGACATCACGCCCTACGCCACCGCCGACACCGTGCACATGGCCATAAACCATCTCATTGACGTGGTGGGCAAGGCTAAGCCTGAAAATTTGGTAACATTGGCACAGATAGCCGAGCATTGGGTGTATGCCGACACCGCTGAATATCTCAGCGAAGAGGTTTACTTCCCGTTTGTTGAGGCTGTTGCCACCAACAAAAAAGCGAAAGGGGCCCTGCGTGCCCGCTACGAAGCACAATACGAGCAATTGCTCAACAGCCGCGTCGGAGCGAAAGTGCAGCCGTTCAGCTACACCAAGCCCGACGGCAGCAAAGGCACTTTGGCCGATGTGACCGCGCCCTACATATTGCTGTTCTTCTACGACCCCGACTGCTTGGATTGCCGTATGGCAAAAGCACGTCTTGCCGCTGACTATTCACTCGACAAACTCATCGAGGCAAACGAATTGGCAATCATGGCAATATATCCGGGCGACGCAGACAGCGAATGGCGAGCCGACGCAGAGCAGCTGCCCCAGTCGTGGGTGGTAGGCGCATATCCCGAGGCCGACCGCAAATTCACCATGCGCAACCAACCGGAGATATATTATCTGGACAAAGAGCGCGCAGTGAGAGCAAAAGATATCGCTGTAGACAACATACTCTCGGTGTTTAAACAATTTGTAAACTAACAGAAATACTAAAAAACATAACTATTTAAAGGATAAACAATGAAGATAGCCGTGCTCATATCAGGCGGCGTTGATAGCGCCGTTGCCGTGCACCGACTGCTGGAGCAGGGTCACGACCTCCATTTGTTTTACATACGCATAGGTCTTGACAACGACGAGGGCGATTGCTCTGCCGACGAAGACATTGAGATGTGTCGCTTCATCGCTGCGCGCTATAATTTGCCGTTTGATGTGGTGTCGCTACACGAGGAATATTGGGAAAATGTGATGGAATACGCACTGCGCACCGTGCGCGAAGGGCTCACACCCAACCCCGACATCATGTGCAACCGCATGATTAAATTCGGCTTTTTTGAGCAACGTTGGGGCCACGAATTTGACCTCACAGCAACCGGTCACTATGCCACCACCCTAGAGATTGACGGCAAAAAATGGCTGGGCACAGCCGTAGACCCGGTGAAAGACCAAACCGACTTTTTGGCACGCATCAGCTACGACCAGCTCAAGCACTTGATATTCCCCATCGGCGACATACCCAAAAGCCGCGTGCGCGAAATAGCGATGGAGACAAAAATGCCCAATGCCTACCGCAAAGACTCGCAAGGCATCTGCTTTTTGGGCAAGATAAATTATAACGACTTCATACGCCGCCACCTTGGCGAGCGTCCCGGAGCAATTGTTGAGATTGAGACAGGGCGCAAACTCGGTGAGCACAAAGGATATTGGTTTCACACCATCGGACAGCGCAAGGGCCTTGGCTTGAGCGGCGGCCCGTGGTTTGTGGTGAAGAAAAATGTGCACGACAACGTCATCTACGTGTCAAACGGATACGACACCGAAAAGCAATACGGACGTCAGCTGCACCTGGCCGAAATGCAATTTATCACAGCCGATCCTTGGGGCGAAAACTGCAACAGTGTTGACATAACATTCAAAAACCGCCACATGCCCAACTTTATGCCGGCAAAACTCACGCGCATAGACGACGGCGAATATGTGATTGACAGTGCCGAGCGCGTGCAAGGCATAGCTCCCGGTCAATTTGGTGTTATCTATACTCCCGACCGACGCATCTGCCTGGGCTCGGGCATCATCACCGGACGCAGCGTGGTACTGTAAACAAACAATAAAGCTATACAACGAGATGGAAAACCGAGTGAAACTAAACGTTATGGGCATCAGCTACTCGCCAATGCAAAACGGAGCATTTGCTTTGCTTTTGGCAGTTGAGGGCGACAGCAAGGTGCGTATTCCGGTGGTTATCGGCGGGGCTGAGGCTCAGTCAATAGCCATACGATTGGAACGTGTGCGTCCGCCGCGCCCGCTCACACACGATTTGTTTTGCAGCTTTGCTCACGCCTTTGGGGTGCGACTGAAAGAGGTTTTCATCTACCGATTTGAAGACGGCATCTACTCATCAGAGTTGACATTCACCGACGGCACACGCACCATAGGCCTTGACGCCCGCACCAGCGATGCCATAGCCATAGCAATGCGTGCCGACGCGCCGATATACACCACTCAAGCCATTGTCGACGAGACCGGCATTGAGCTTGAAGAAGTGGAAGACAATGACCAAGCCGACGGTGACAGCGACTTTGAGTCGCCGCAAGAGAGCGAGAGCGAGCAAAACGAAGAGCAACTCACCGACGACGAGCTTGAAGACCGCTTGAGCCATCTCATCGACGAAGAGAACTATGAGGAGGCAGCTCGCATAAGCGCCATACTCAAAAAAAGACGACAATAACCGATAAATTAATAACATAACACAAACACAAAATAAAAAATAACAATAAGCCATGAATGGTATCAAAACACGATTAGGAATACTAAATTTCTTAGAGTTTGCCGTATGGGGAGCATATCTCACCTCGCTCGGCACATACTTGGCAAGCCACGGGTTGGGCAGCAACATAGGCTGGTTTTATGCCGTGCAAGGTATAGTATCAATATTTATGCCCGCCATAGTCGGCATCGTGGCCGACCGTTGGGTGCAAGCACAAAAAATGCTTAGCATCTGCCACATCATAGCCGGCATATTCATGCTCGGCGCCGGCTGGTATGCAATGAACGCCGGAGACGGTGTGCAGTTCGCCCCACTCTTTGCGCTCTACACAATCTCTGTGGCATTCTTCATGCCCACAATCGGACTTGGCAACTCAGTGGCCTACTCAGTGCTCAACCAAGCAGGGCTTGACACAGTGAAGCACTTCCCGCCCATACGTGTGTTTGGCACCATCGGCTTTATCGTGGCAATGTTGATCACAAACTTTGCAGGTTTTCAAGCCACGAGCGCACAAATGATATTTTCAGGCATCATAAGCTTTGTGTTGGCTGCCTACGCATTGACAATGCCGGCTTGCCCCACAAATGCTGACGGCGACAAGAAATCGGTAGTTGATGCACTCGGACTGCGCGCCTTCACATTGTTCAAAGACAAGCGCATGGCCACATTCTTCATCTTCTCAATGTTGTTGGGTGTGTCGCTGCAAATCACCAACGGATTTGCCAACCCGTTCATTTCAAGCTTTGCAGGCATACCCGAATTTGCCGACGCTTGGGGTGCAAAAAATGCCAATGCACTTATATCGCTCTCGCAAATGTCTGAGACACTTTGCATACTCCTCATACCGTTCTTCTTGAAACGTTATGGCATAAAAATAGTAATGGCAATAGCCATGTTTGCATGGGTGTTGCGCTTCGGATTTTTTGGCATCGGCGACCCGGGCAACGGTGTGTGGTTGCTCATATTGTCAATGATAGTATATGGTGTTGCCTTTGACTTTTTCAACGTGTCAGGTTCACTGTATGTTGACCAACAAACCGACGCCTCAATACGCTCATCGGCACAAGGCTTGTTCATGATAATGACAAACGGCATAGGTGCCACAGTCGGCACATTGTGTGCACAAAAAGTTGTAGACAAATTTGTGTTCTCACAGCCCGACGGCACACTTGCGCAAGTGCAAGGGTGGAGCCATGCATGGTTGATATTCTCTGCCTACGCACTGGTTGTAGCCGTGCTCTTCATACTCATTTTTAAAGCACCGAAAGAAAAGTGATCCAATTTTTTGCTCCCGACATAGAGACAACGCTGACATTGCCCGAGGCCGACTCGGGGCACGCTGTGCGCGTGCTGCGCATGCAACCCGGCGACGAGCTGCAAGTTGTTGACGGTCGCGGCCATAAGTTTTTGTGCAGGCTGCTCGACAACCATAGCAAACACGCTGCTGTAGAAATCATAGCGTGCGAAGACGTCACACCCGTATGGTCAAACCATATCACTGTGATGGTTGCGCCCACAAAAAACAATGACCGCATGGAGTGGTTGGTAGAAAAATTGGTTGAAATAGGCATAAATCGTATAGTTCCGGTGAAGTGCGCACGCTCCGAGCGCAAAGAGATAAAGCGCGAACGACTGGAGAAAATAGCAGTGTCGGCAATGAAACAATCACTCAAAGCTACATTGCCCGAAATCACCGAGATGATGCCCATCGCTGAGGCTCTGCGCACATTCACAGCACCGCAAAAGTTCATGGGATATTGCGACGATGCCGTAGAGCGCAAACTATTTGCCAAAGAGTATCGCGCAGCAGTTGACACTATCATACTCATCGGCCCCGAAGGCGATTTCTCGCCCGCAGAGGTAGAGGCGGCAATGGCAGCCGGATATGTGCCGGTGACCATGGGCGACAACCGTCTGCGCACCGAAACAGCAGCCTTGGTAGCTTGCGACACGTGCCACATCATCAACCAAATAAACTCGTAACACAACACATACATCATTAAAACTGACAATGAACACTCTGCAATATCTCAAATCATCGGCAACGAACAATTTCTTTTTGCTCGCAGGCCCTTGTGTGATTGAGGGCGAAGATATGGCACTCGACATAGCGGCACAAATAGTGCCCGTGGCTGAGCGTCTTGGCATTCCCTACGTATTCAAAGGCAGCTATCGCAAGGCAAACCGTTCGCGCATCGACTCGTTCACCGGCATCGGCGACGAAAAAGCGCTGAAAATACTGGCAAAAGTAGGCCGCGAATTTGGCATACCCACAGTAACCGACATACACGAGCCCCACGAGGCAGCAATGGCCGCCGAATATGTTGACATTTTGCAGATACCGGCATTTTTGTGCCGCCAAACAGAGCTGCTCATCGCTGCAGCCAATACCGGCAAGATGGTAAACATCAAAAAAGGTCAATTCTTAGCCCCCGAGTCAATGCACTTCGCAGTAGAAAAAGTGCGCGACGCAGGCGGCGAGATGGTAGCAGTCACCGAACGCGGCACCACCTTTGGCTATGGCGACCTCATTGTTGACTATCGCGGCATACCCACCATGCAAAAAGCCAATGTGCCCGTGATAGTTGACGTCACCCACTCACTGCAACAGCCCAACACCGGCGGAGGCGTGACCGGAGGCCGTCCCGACATGATTGAAACAATAGCCCGCGCTGCAATAGCCGTAGGCGCAGACGGATTATTCATAGAGACCCACCGCAACCCGGCCGTGGCAAAAAGCGACGGTGCGAATATGTTGCAACTTGATTTGCTGAGCGACTTGCTAGAACGTCTCTCGGCCATACGTCAAACCATAAATCGTTTTTGATTACGCAAAATGAAGCTTATACACACAATTCTCCCCGCGTGCGCTTTAGCATTAATGTTGAGTGCAAACAAAGCCGTAGCACAAAGCGGCATCAACAACCCCATCACCCGTGCAGTGATTGAGGTTTACGACAAACAGCTCAAAGAAGACCCCACCGACTACGAGACTTGGCTGCATCGTGCCAACGAATATTACAGCCACAACGAATATATGCGCGCCCTCAACGACGTTGACAACGCGCTGAAATATATTCCCGCCAACGACAGCGACACACGTTTGCAAGCATACTTGTTGCGTTCAAACATCTATCAGCAACAAGGCCGCAACGAGGATGCACTTGAAGACTTGAATGCAGCCGTTGCCGCAGCGCCCGACTCGTACGTCGCAATCTATCAACGCGCAAACGTTGAGTACGAACTCGGTAAATACACCGAAGCCAAAAACGACTTTAGGCGTGTGCAACGCCTCACCACACGCAATGCCGAGGCCTTCATCGGACTTGCACGCGTGGCAGTGAAAGAAAACAATCTCGGTTTGGCAAACGAATATCTTGACCAAGCCGTGCAGATTGACCCCAACAATGCCGAATACTATGTGCGCCGTGCAAATGTGCGCCAATCTATGGGCAACGACCAAGGTGCCGTTGAAGATTTGCTCGTGGCACTCAGCACAGACAGCAAAAATACTCATGCCACACAAGCATTGGTCAACTATGGCAACACAAACTATCCGGCTGTGATTGCAGGCTTGACCTCAGCCATCTCTACTGCTCCCAAAGTGGGCATGTACGTATATCTGCGCGCCGTGATTGCACAAGCACACTACCGCTACACATCGGCCATTGCCGACTTCCAAAAAATCAACGACGAGCAGCTCTACAACTACCACGGCATATATGCATCGCTGGCCGAATGTCAGTTTGCCCTTGGCGAGTATCAAAAGGCACTCGACAACATAGAGCAAGCCATTTCGATGGACGGAAACGTGGCATCATACTACGTGCTCAAATCGCAGGTGTTGCGTGCTCTTGGCCGCGAAGACGCTGCCGTAAGTTCGGCTCTGCAATCAACAGTAGTGTCGCCCGGCCTCACCGGTCCGTTGGCAGAAATGGCATATTGCAAGATTGCACTTGGCAAATATAACGAGGCTAACGACCTTATCGGTGAAGCATTGCTCTCTGACCCTGAAAATCCGACATACATCATCATGCGCGCATGGTTGTTGCAAAACCACTTGAACCAACCCCAAGCCGCTCGCCAATACTACTTAAAGGCAGCCGAGTCGGAAAGCTTTGAGGCTACTAATGTGAACTCATTGCGCGGCTTTGCTTTGCTCTTTGTGGGCGACAATGACAATGCAAAAGCATGGATGGACAACATACTCGACAATGTTACCGACAACGACGGTTACATCAGCTATATGGGCGCTTGCTTCTACAGCTTGTATGGCGATAACGACAAGGCTATTGAGCTGACAGAAAAAGCGCTCAATGCCGGATATGCAAATTACCACAACTGGAATGCATACACCGACTCGCCGGTAAATGTCTCGGTGCTCCGCGACGACCTCCGCTTTTTGCAAGCCTTAAACCGCCACAACATTATCTTTGGAAAGTAAAAAATAAATAGGGGCGCAAACTCCTTGCGCCCCCTATTTACTCCTTACTTCTTACTCCTTACTTCTTACTTCTTACTTATATACTTTTTACTTTTACTTAATTGTTTACCATGGATGAATATATATCTATAATTATTGCAGCCTATAATTCAGAGAATTGGATAGAGCGTTGTCTCGACAGTGTGATCGCTGCCGCCGATGACAGCTGTGAAATTATTGTGGTTGACGATGGCTCGACCGACCGCACCGTAGAGTTTGCATCGCGCTACGAAGACGAAGACGGCCGCGTGACAGTCTACACTATTGAGCACGGCGGCATGTCTGTGGCGCGCAAATACGGCGTGGACAATTGCAACGGCGACTCGGTGATGTTTGTTGACGGCGACGACGTGCTCCCCATCAACGCTATTGTTGAGCTGCGCAATGCCTCAGACGAGGGCTGCGACATTGTGTGCGGCAACATCATACATCACGACATACATGGCGAAAAGCGCATACTCTATACCGGCACACGCGACATAATCAGTGGCCCGCAATATGCAATACGCTGTTTGCAGCGTGGCTTTAGCGCCATGATTACGGGCAAGAAGTTTGCTCGCTACCTTTTTGACGTAACAAATTGGAATACGGACAACACGATGGGCATACTCAATCAGCGCGTGTTGCTGCTGCAATTGGCATGCACAGCCGTGCGTGTGGCAGTGGTGCCGACAGCAATGGTCTACACTTATATCAGCCGAAACAATTCAGCCTCTACCATGTTTGCACTGCGCTTGAACGGTGTGGAGATGGCATGGAACATAGCGCGCACATTGCCGCTGCCGTCAAAAGAGCTCACCGAGTGGGGACTTGATGTGATTGACCACACGCTCATGCAACGCGGCTATCCGTTCAGCAATGACTATGCTCCGGCAGCAGAATTGCGCGAACGAGGCAAAAATGTGGAGCTACGCCCCGAGCATCGCCAGACATATAAATTGCTGTGTTCGGAGAAGAAACGGCTGAAGATGGCACAAAAAAATCTGCGCGAGGGCAAGCTCACACTCTCCAATCCACACTTGAGTTTTATAGTGCCCATATACAATAACGTGTGTGATTTTAAGCGTACCCTCGACTCGATTATGCGCACCGGACTGCGCAACACAGAGATTATAGCCATTGACGACGGCAGCAATCGTCGCACATCAATACGGCTCACCGAATTGTCAATACAATATCCGCGCATGGTGCTGCATCGCAATCCGTCGAACATGGGCGCCGCCCAATCGCGCCGCATAGGTCTAAACATAGCCCGCGGTAAAGCTATATTTTTTGTCAATGCCGGTGACTGTGTGGAGCGCCAAGGAGTGTTTGAGGCGGCAATACATATTGGCAACGGTGCTGATTTGGCTTATTTCGGAGTGAAAAGTCAATTGCCGTTCTTGCCGTTTGTGAAGTGGAACTATTTCGTGCCCTCAGAGTGCGACATACTGCAAAACGGCATAGAGAGTATGGCCGAGTCGCACGTCAGCCGCGGCTATCTCAACAACAATCTGCGAGCCATAGCACTTAACCGCCGATTTATCACTACTGATATGCTCTGCGAGCGCGGGGTGAAATATGGCAGCGGCTATATCACTATGCTGAAAATACTGTTGGCACATCCTGTGATTGCACAAACCGATGCGTGTGGGTATGTGAACTGCAGCCACGACACAATATACTCGCAATCGGCCAAACACGTGTGCCGTCTTGATGTTGAGCTGTCACTGCACGTGCTCAATTTGCTGCACAAAACAGATATGGACAAAAATAAGGTGCGCGACTTGGTGGAACAAGGAAGTTTCCACTCACTCACGCACATCATAGCCTCGGTATTAGCAAGGCCGATAAGTGGTCGCAAGCATGCCGAGAAATTAGTATATATGTTGCAAGACTACAAGCTGTTTCACAAGCTGTATATGCTGCTCAAAAAAGATATGCCAAACGCTGAGCAATATTTGCAACGTGCCCGCAAAATAGTGTCAAAACACAGGTTTAGCTATCTGTTCGGCCACCAACAGAACTATTGATTTTCCGGCTCGGGACGGGCTGACAAATCCGGTTTTTCGACGGGAGTCTCGGGCACAACTTTTGTTTTGAACGGCAAAGTGTAGCTGATTGAGAATGAAACAGCCAACGACGACGTAGACGAGCCGTATCCGGGGATGTACCACGGGTCGCCCAAAGCCGGGTGCGATTGGTTTGTTATTTGGTGATATTTGAAAGCCCAACCGGCCGACACTTGTTTGAATAGCTTCACGCGCAAGCCGATGAGTATTTCAGCCCAACCGGCCGTAGCCGAGACTTGGCCAAAGTTCATGGTCTCCTCGCCCCAATATCCGCCGTTGGTGAGCGAGACGTCGCTAATGGTGTATTTGAACGGAGAAAAGCCATATCGCACACCGGCAAAAAACTGATAATTCGGGTTTGAATTGTACATGAAATTATAGTCCATACCGATTTTAAAATATGGGCTGAGCGGTGTGTTGTATGTGAAATTGTTGTCGGCAGGCGACACGTCGGCTTTGCCCATACCAAATTCAAAAGTCGGCAGATAGCGGTTGTGGAGGCTGACGTTGACATAGGCATCAGCGCCGCCATATTTTTGGCCGCAAAGGCGCATCACGGGGTCGAAAATATTTACGCCCACATTTATAGCGTGGAGCAATTGATATTTCATTGGCGGAGCCTTAGGCAGCAGGGTTGAGTCGACCCACTCAACGCCGGTGACGGTATCGACCATCACTATTTTACCTTTGTCGTCAGTGTACTGAGTGGAGCGAGCACGTCTGCGCTCGAGGGCGCGCAGTGAGTCGCCGCGGGCATCGTTTTTAGACTGAGTGCGTGTTGCTGCATTGTTGACCGGCGTGGCACGACGTTGAGCCAAGACCGGCGAAATTGCGGTCACAGCAAATACAAGCATTAATATTATAGCGTGTAGTCTTTTCATTCGTCAGAGGTGCGGAAATAGATGCGCAACTGCGTATCGTCAACGTTAGTTATTAGCGAGTCGAGCACGGCAATCGAGTCGATGAGATGAGTTGTGTAGCTCACTTCTTTGATGTTATAGCGATACATTGCGCCGCAATCGTACGAGGCAAACCAAGGCTCGGCCTCATAGTGGAAAGTGACGGTGTCGTTGAGCTGTGGATAGTCAGTATTGGCCCACTTGTAGCTGAAACACCATGCCGTCTCGGTGCGAGTGGCACGCAGTGGCAGATACACTTGCAGGGCGGTTTTGCCTGCGGCGAGCAGAGCCGAGTCGTTAGGTGCGCCAATTCCGGTGATTTGCAGTGAGTCGAGCTGTATGGCAGCGTCGGTTGTAGAGCTGTAAAATTCGGCCAAAGGCGTAGCAGAGCGCAAGTCGGTGCAGCCGGCTGTGTTGCAACCGGTAAAAAGCACGGGCACTGAGACAGCGCCTATGGCAAAGATGCTTAAAAGTTTTCCCATTTCAAGATTTCGTCAATCGGTTTGCGCACCTTAGCAGAGATAGAGGTGCCGGGAGCTGCAAAGCCTAAAGGAATCAATGCTACGGGCTCAACATCGTCGGGCAAAGACAACTCTTTGCGCACGGCATCAACGTCAAAGCTGCACACCCAGCAGGTGGCAAGGTCGAGCGATGTTGCAGCCAAGCACATGTGCTCAATGGCAATTGCCAGGTCAACGTCGGTGTGGTTTTTGCCGTCGGCGGGACGCACCCAAGCTTGAGAGCGCAAACCACAGGCTACCAACAGCACCGGGGCATCGATAAATGCGGGGCGCGATTTAGCCAACATGCGGCCGCGACGGGCGGCATCGCGCACAGCAACAAAACGCCAAGGCTGACGGTTGCAAGCACTGGGAGCCAATTGCGCGGTCTCAACAACGGCGCGCACAAGCTCGTCAGACACCTCGCGTGTGGGGTCGTAAGCGCGGCACGAGTAGCGCTTGCACACGAGTTCGTAGTATTGAGGATAGGAGTTCATAATAACTTATTATATTTCGTTATCAATTTCATATTCGTTGCGGCGCGGCGAGTTGCGCACTATAAGTTCGCCCACAAAACCGGCCAGGAAGAGTTGGCTGCCCAACAACATCATTGTCAATGCGATGTAGAAGTAGGGCGAGGAGGTCACTAAAATATAGTGGTTGCCGTGGTACATGTTGTAAAGCTTTATGCCACCCACCATGATCACAGCGAAAAATCCGATGATGAACATCAGAGAGCCCAACAAGCCGAAGAAGTGCATGGGCTTTGCACCGAATTTGCCGGTAAACCACAAAGTGGCGAGGTCGAGATAGCCGTTCACAAAACGGTCAAGGCCAAATTTTGTTTTGCCATATTTGCGTGCGCGGTGTTGCACCACTTTTTCGCCGATGCGTTTAAAACCGGCCAGCTTAGCAAGATAAGGTATGTAGCGGTGCATGTCGCCATACACCTCGATATGTTTGACCACAGCGCTGCGATAAGCTTTGAGGCCGCAGTTAAAGTCGTGCAAATTGTGTATGCCGCTGACTTTGCGAGCCGTAGCGTTAAAGAGTTTTGTGGGGATTGTCTTTGAGAGCGGGTCGTAGCGTTTTTGTTTGTAACCTGACACGAGGTCGTAACCGTCTTCAACAATCATGCGGTAAAGTTCGGGTATCTCGTCGGGGCTGTCTTGCATATCGGCATCCATAGTGATGACCACGCGGCCGCGTGTGCGGGCAAAACCGGTGTTCAAAGCCGGAGATTTGCCATAGTTGCGACGGAACGAAACGCCGCGCACACAAGGGTTGTTGGCTTTGAGCTTTTCAATGATTTGCCAAGAGGTGTCGGTTGAGCCATCGTTGATAAAGAGAATTTCGTATTTGAAATTGTGCTCCTCCATCACGCGGCGTATCCAGGCTTCGAGCTCGGGGAGCGACTCGTCCTCGTTATATAGGGGCACCACCACGCTGATATCAATATCAGAGGCGGTTTGATTAGCATCGTAGGTATTTGTTGCTTGATCCATAAGATTTTATTGTTGCGGCTTTTTATTAAATAAACGCACCAGCATAGCTAACACAATAGAGAGCATAGAGCCTGAAAAGACTACCGACCAAATTGAAGTCAAGGCAAATGATATTGCCGTGGGCACCATGTGGTTGTCGATTATGCTTTGCATGGCGTCGGCCATTTCTGTGGCCTCATCTACTCCGAATGAACGGTAAACAGCTATTGCGGTGAGCAAATTATCAATAATGAAATTGGGCTCTATGAAGCGCAAAAACACATACATAGCGGCGGCAAGGAGTATGCTGCCAAACACGAAGATGCAGATGCCGTGCAAACATAGGGCTGAGAAATATTGAGTGTCCGGATAGCGAAGATAGTCGCGCTTAATCATGTGGTAGACCACGAAAGGCACGGCTATGGTGAGGGCGAAAGCTATAAAACCGAGCAGGGCAATCTTCATAGAAAAGACAGCTGTCAAAAACAGCACTATCATCATGAGGCCCAACTTCAAGCCATCATCGGCACCACGCTTGAACACTGAGGGTGTGAGTGAATTTTCGCTCATAAAATCTAAAACGCTTTATACTATATTATAAACACGCAAATTTAATCATTTATTTTGACATTGCGCAATAAAAGCCGGCACAAAAAAAATCGACCCCGCTCATGAGCGAAGTCGATTATGCTGTGTGATGCTAAAATCTGTTGGATTAAGCTTACTCAGCTTGTGCAGCAGCGGGAGCTACAGTGTCAACAGCTGCGGTGTCGGGTTGAGCTACAGTGTCAACGGGAGCTTCAACAGCAACTGAATCTGAATCTACAGCTTCACCTTTTTCACCGTTACCGCAAGAGAATACTGACATGCTGAGAGCAACAGCAGCAAATAAAACTAACTTTTTCATTTTTTTAAGATTTAATATTAATTAATATGTTTACTTCAAAAACACCACAAAGTTAAGTGATATTTTTATACCACCAAAACGTTTTGCAATTTTTTTTCGCAAAAAAATAATTTTTTTTTCTGCGAGCCGATTTTTGGCACAAAATCAGCCTCGAAAAGCTAGATTTTATGCCATATTCGGCACTTTGAGAGTTTTAGAGAAAAATAGCCCGATTTGTGACAATTTTATTACAACCGACTATTTTTTGATATCTGCAACTATGCTGTTAGCCATAGCAACGGCCTTAGTGATGTGGTCACAAATCTTGTCAGCGCCGATTTGTTTGTCGATACCGGCGTTAACGAGCGAGTTGTGCACATTTTCATTTACACCTGAGAGCACCACGTGAATGCCTTCGCTCTGCGAGTTGTTGATGAGAATCTCAAGGTTGTGCAAGCCGGTAGCATCGATAAATGCCACTTTACGCATGCGAATGATACGTACCAACGGAGTTTCGTTACCGGGGGTAGCGCGCATCATTTCGTCAAACTTGGTAGCAACGCCAAAGAAGAACGGGCCGTCAATTTCGTAGACGCTGACGCCTTTAGCAACGTTGAGCACTTCATGATTTGCGAGGTCAGTACCTTCGGCCACATCGAGACGCTCACTGTAAACCTTGATTTGAGTGTTTTCGGTCACACGACGCAAGAACAAAATCATGGCGAGGAGCAAACCAATTTCGATAGCGATGGTGAGGTCGAAGACCACGGTGAGCACGAAAGTAACAACGAGCACAGTGACATCGCTTTTGGGAGTTTTGAAGATACCGGCAACAGTGCGCCATCCGCTCATGTTGTAGGCCACCATGATGAGCACAGCTGCCAAGCACGACATGGGCACATAGTTAATAAGGGGCATTGCAAAGAGGAAAATCAAGAGCAATACCAAAGCGTGAACAATGCCGGCAACCGGAGTGCGACCGCCGTTTGAAATGTTAGTCATTGTGCGGGCAATAGCGCCGGTAACGGGGATACCGCCAAAGAAAGGCACCACGATGTTTGCCACACCTTGACCGATGAGCTCTGTGTTTGAGTTTGTGCGTGAACCGGTCACACCATCAGCCACAGTAGCTGAGAGCAACGACTCGATAGCACCGAGCACGGCGATAGTGAATGCCCACGGCAACAAGTTGTTGATGGTTGCCATGTTGAGTTCGAACGAATGGGGAGCGGGCAAGTCGGTAGACATTTCGCCGAAACGGTCACCAATGGTCTCAACATTAAAGCCGGGCACGTATTGCTTGGCAATAGCAGCAAGGATGGTAACAATTATAATAGCGAGGAGCGCTCCGGGCAATTTCTTTGAGATGCGCGGTGTGAAAATAATCACGAGCAGCGACAACACACCGGTAGCCAATGCCGGCCACGAGATATTGCCGAAATTGCTGAAATATACGCCCCATTTGGGGATGAACTGTCCGGGGAGGTCAGTCAAACCGAGGCCGAAAAAGTCATTAATCTGAGTAGAGAAGATTGTGAGGGCAATACCTGCGGTGAAGCCGACAACAATCGGATAAGGGATGAACTTGATGACAGTTCCCAAGTGGAAAAGTCCCATAAAGACCAAAATCAATCCCGCCATGAACGTGGCAATGCCAAGGCCGGTGAGACCGAATTGTTGGATGATTGTGTAAACAATCACGATGAACGCACCGGTGGGGCCGCCGATTTGCACAGAGTTACCACCGAGAGCAGAAACTAAAAAGCCACCAATGATGGCAGTTGTCAAACCTACTGTAGGGCTTACTCCTGAGGCGATACCAAAGGCGATTGCTAAGGGCAATGCTACGATGCCCACAACGATGCCGGCAATTAAATCGCGACGAAAAGCCGCTAACGAATAATTCTTCAGTGCCGAAAACAATTTCGGCTTGAAATCAATAGAACCTGAAAGTTTCATAAATAAATAAGCATTGAGCCGCTCTTCGGCTCTGATTGTGATGGTTCTTAAAAAAACAATCTTTTTATTATTACCTGATTATATGTTATTATTCTGAATTTCGTAAAAGTTGCAATTTTGCGACAAAGGTAGTCACTTTTTTTCGAAAAATCAGTAAATTTGGGCAATTAATATCACCTAGTATGCAACAAGATATAAAAATAGTAGTGCTTGATAGCATCGTAGCCGCCGGAAATTCGGATTGGCCGGAGCTACAAAAGCAAGGCCACGTCACAGTTTTTGACCGTACAGCCCCCGCAGAGGTTGTGACGCGCTGTGCCGATGCCACAGCAATTTTCACCAACAAAGTGTTGATAACTCGTCAAATCATTGAGGCCTTGCCTAAGCTGAAATTTGTAGGCATCATGGCAACGGGCACAAATGTCATCGACTTTGAGGCCGCAGCTGAGCACGGCATCACTGTGTGCAACGTGCCGGCATACAGCACCAACGCTGTGGTGCAACACGTGTTTGCATTGTTGCTGGGCATCAGCAACCGTGTGGGCGACTACACCGCGAGTGTGCGCCGCGGAGATTGGGCAAACTGTAAAGATTTCTCTTATTTGCTGCAACCAATCAACGAACTTTCGGGCCGCACGATGGGCATTTACGGGCTTGGCAACATAGGCACGCGTGTAGCTGCCGTGGCTCAAGCACTGGGCATGAATGTTATTGCCCTCACATCAAAGTCGGCTGACCGTCTGCCTTGCGGCGTTACGTCTGTGAGCCGCGATGAACTGTTTGCGCAGAGCGACGTGTTGTCACTGAACGCACCGCTCACTGCCAACAATAAGAACTTTGTCAACGCGCAAACGCTGGCTTTGATGAAAAGTACGGCTATAATTATAAACACTGCACGTGGCGGTTTGGTTGACGAGCAAGCTTTGGCAAATGCTCTTAATAGCGGAAAAATATTTGCCGCCGGTGTTGATGTGCTCAGCACAGAGCCTCCACACCCTGACAATCCACTGCTGTCTGCGCGCAATTGCTTTGTCACGCCTCACATAGCATGGTCAAGCGAGCAAGCACGCGCTACCTTGATGGATGTTTGTGCAGCAAACCTTGCAGCATGGTTAGCGGGCGCACCGCAAAACGTAGTTTCTTGATTGCAGCAACAGTGTGCTCGCCAAAAATATCTTTTTGCGCGGTAAATCGCGGCAAGTATTTCACGCACAAGGGTATCAGAGCCGAGCACACTAACAATGTGCCTAAGCCCGAAATCCAAAGACGGGGGGTGCCCCACACATCGCAGTTGTTGAGCACTAACAAAATCAGAGGCAACACAATCATGTGAGTGCCAAGCACCACAATTGAGTAGCGTCCGATGTACGACACACCGGGTATGCTGCCAATGCGTTTGCACAACATCAACGTGCCGGCAACAACGAGAATTGAAGTGACGTATGCAGCCAATGCGCTGCCGATAAAGCGGTTTTCGCGCATTGAGATGTGTGCGTTGCTGCTGAAATATACTATTGCCGATGCTGCGGCTATGAGTGCCAAGCCCACCCAAAGGTTGTATTTATCATACTTATTGGGATATAGCCACTGTGTGCGGTTTGACATATAGCCGAAATAGAAGAACGGCAGCGAGGTAAGTGCTGTTGCGCTCCAACCTATGCCCGACACTCCTTGTTCGCCATAGTACACGCCCAAGAGCGCACAGGCCACAACGGCAAACGAAAATGCTATTTCGTTTTTGAGCAAGCGGCGCAACAGGCAGAAAATCAAATTAGTAACAAATAAGCACATCAAAAACCACAATGGAATGTTGCATGAGAGATCGAACTTGGTGATGTGCTCAAACAATCCTTGCCAACCATAGTCGTGGATTGTGACCAGGCGTACGCAGCACACCAACTCGGCGACTACGTAAAAGAATATCAGCGGCACAATAATCTTGTTAACTTTCTTCACAACAAAATTTGCCGTGCTGCCATAAGTTTTAAAGAAGAGACCTGAAAGGAAGAAATAGAGCGGCATGCGCAGGTTGCTGAGCAGTGGTGTGCCGGGTGTAAGTATGCCGGCATGAAAGAGCACTACCATAATGATGCATACTCCTTTCGCAAGGTCAATAAATTGTATGCGGCGTTTGCCGCTTGTTGTGACTGTTGGGTCCATAATAGCTGTTGTCTCAGCGTATCAAAATTTGTTTTGCAGTATTACCGTTTTTGTAAATGTATACCCCCGCGTGAGAGGGTTGTGATGAGAGTTTTTGCCCGAGGATGTTAAACCATGCCACAGAGCGAGAGCTTGCATTGTCGGCGATGATGTCGTTAACACCATTGCTTTCGGTGCATTTTACGGTGATTTGTGTGCAGTTGATGGTGGCATCAACATGAAATGTAGCCGCTTGGGCTGAGAGCGAAGCAGTCCAACTGCCTTTAGCGAAAGTGCCCTGTGAGGTTGATGACAGATAGTTTTCGTCGGCCTTGGCACCTTCAAATGTTACTGACGACACGCCGTAGCCTTCGGGGGCAGTGATAGTGATATCACTATTGGCGTATGCACGTATTTCAATGCAATCAGTGAGGTAGTTATACACAAAGCGAGCTTTTTGCGAAGCATCGGCAACGTTGTCATCATTGATGACAAGCGTGACACCATTGTCGCTGAAAGTGACATTGCTAACATAATCACCATAGCGATTTGATGAGTTGAGGCTTGCTGTGAACGACGGGGTGAGCGTGGCCGGAGTTGACCAGTTAAACACGGCATCGACACTTGCTTTTGCGGTGGCTACACACACTAGAATTGCAATAAGAAGCAGTTGTAAACGTTGCATGTTTTTTACAAGCAAAAATGTTTAAGTACACCCGTGGGGAATCGAACCCCAACCGACGGAACCGGAATCCGTAATTCTATCCATTAAACTACGGGTGCAAAATTCGCCGCAAAGTTACGCTTTTTTATTAACTTTGCAAAAAAATATCTCTATGGATGTAAGAATTGACAATTCGTGGAAGCAAGCGCTTGCTTCAGAGTGGGATAAACCCTATTTTGCAAACCTCACCGCGTTTGTGCGCCAAGAGTATGCAACGACCACGGTATTCCCGCCTGCAGCACGAATTTTTGCCGCATTCGATGCCTGTCCGTTCGACGACGTGAAAGTAGTGATTTTGGGGCAAGACCCGTATCACGACGTTGGTCAGGCCAACGGGCTGTGCTTTTCTGTGGCAGACGGAGTGCCTATGCCACCATCGTTGGTCAACATATTGCGTGAGGTTAGCAGCGACACCGGTGCCGCCATGCCCGAGTCGGGCAACCTTGAGCGTTGGGCAAAGCAAGGTGTGCTGTTGCTCAACTCGGCGTTGACAGTTCGTGCACACGCTGCAGCTTCGCACCGAGGCCGCGGATGGGAAGAATTTACCGATAGTGTTATACTAAAACTTTCGCAATGTCGAAAAGATTTAGTATTTTTGCTCTGGGGAAGTTTTGCCATCAGCAAACAGCGACTCATCGACCCGTCGCGCCACTTGGTGTTGACCTCGCCCCACCCCTCGCCCTTGTCTGCATATCGCGGATTTTTCGGCAATCATCATTTCACGAAAGCCAATGAGTGGCTCATCGCTCACGGCAAACAACCAATTGTATGGTAAAAAATATTTGCATACTCGCAATGATGGCTCTTTGCAGCGTTGCCGCACGCAGCGCTGACACCGGCAATGACATTTTCAACGAGCGCATACGCACGTTGCAGGTGCACACTGCCGACACAGACTATGCCATGCCCGGCCCGCCGATGATGGTGCTAGGCAGTGGCGACGGCATCACCGTAGAGTTTGACCATCTTGCCGAAGAACGCGAATATTTGCGCTACTCGCTAGTGCACTGCAATGCCGATTGGCAGCCTTCGCAGCTGACATATATGGAATATGTTGACGGGTTTAACGAAGGCGTTATTGACGACTATGCTTTTTCACAAGCAACATCCGTGCACTATGTGCACTATGAGTTTTCGCTGCCCAACGAGCAAATGACGCCGTTAGTGTCGGGAAACTATCTGCTCAAAGTATATCCGGAGAGCAATCCCGACCAAACATGGCTGCAATGCCGCTTTGTGGTGAGCGAGCAAACAGCAGTGATGAGTGCCGAGCTGACAGGGCGCACCGACGTTGACTATAACCGGGCGCACCAACAACTGTCGTTGGCGCTAAACGTGGAGCGCTCACAGGTGCGCGACATCTACAACGACCTCACCGTAGTTGTGGAGCAAAACGGGCGCACCGACAACCGCGTCACCATCACCAAACCGCTGCGTGTGTCGGGCTCAACGCTCTATTATGAGCACACACCACAGCTGATATTTAAAGCCGGAAATGAATATCGCCGTTTCGAAGCGGTGTCAAACACATATCCCGGCATGGGCGTGGACCGCACAGAGTGGCATGCACCCTACTATCACACAGTGCTCGAGGCCGACCAATCACGTGTGGCCGAGAGCTATCACTACGATCAAACACTTTCGGGCGGCTTTGTTGTGCGCGAGTATAATTCCGACGATAGCGACACACAAGCCGACTATACGGTGGTGCACTTCACCCTCGATTATCCCGAAACACCCGGCTTCGACTATTATATCGATGCCGACTTTGTGCAACGTCGTTTCAGTCCGGAGAGCCGTATGATATTCAATCAATACACACAGCGCTATGAGCGCGCTCTGCTGCTGAAACAAGGTTCGTACTCATATCAATACCTTGCAGTTGCTCCCGGCAAAGACACAGGGCGCACAGATGTGATTGAGGGAGATAAGTACGAGACTGTAAATCGCTACACCGTGTACGTCTACAACCGACGCCCCGGTGAGCGCTACGACCGACTGATCTACGTGGGTTCAATACAAAACTAAATTATGACTGATAATACAACCGAAGAAACATACGAAGAAGTTATGCTGCAAATACAAGAAACACTTGTATCGCTCGATTTGATTGAACGATATTTCTGTTGCGACCTCGATAAGTGTCTGGGCGAATGTTGCATCGAAGGCGATGCCGGAGCCCCGGTCACCGAGCAAGAGTGCCGCGAAATTGAGCGCATACTCCCTGCAATAAAAGACGAGCTTATGCCCGCTGCCCGGCGCGAAATAGATGAGCACGGTGTGGCCTATGTTGACGAAGAAGGCGACTTGGTGACCACTATTGTTGACGGCCGCAACTGCGCGTTCAGCTGCTATGCCGAGGGCGGCAAATGCATCTGCGCCATAGAGCGAGCCTATCGCGAAGGACGCATCGACTTTATGAAACCGTCATCGTGCCACCTCTATCCGGTGCGACTCAAAGAATATCCAACATTCACCGCTGTTAATTTTCATCGCTGGAAAATTTGCAAATGCGCTGAAGTGCTGGGCCGCAAGCTAAATCTGCGCGCCTACCAATTTCTCAAAGAGCCGCTCACACGTCGCTTTGGCAAAGAGTGGTACGACGAACTTTGCGAAGCTGCCGAAGCATACATCGCCGAGTATGGCGAGTAACCCCCTCCCCTACACATTAATTATATATAGCAAACCAACATAACACCATGATGAAAATTGGAAAAATTTTCGCTGTGTCAATGCTCTTGACAGCATTTGGCGCACTAGCACAAGATGACCTCACACAATGGGTGAACCCATTTGTGGGCACCACAAATTTCGGCACCACACACCCCGGCGCCGTGGTGCCAAACGGCCTTATGTCGGCTGTACCGTTCAATGTCACCGGCTCAGACACTAACGTCTACGACAAAGACGCACGTTGGTGGTCAGCTCCGTATGAGTACGAAAACAAGTACTTCACCGGATATGCCCACGTCACCCTCAGCGGTGTTGGCTGCCCCGAGTTGGGCGCCGTGCTCTCTATGCCTACGGCCGGAGATTTAGAGCCTGACTATCGTCTGTACGGCTCAGCCTACGACAACGAAAAAGCCACACCGGGCTACTACACAAACCGCCTCACAAAGTACAATATCACCACCGAGGTGACAGCTACGGCACGCACAGCTGCCGAGCGCTACACCTTTGCCGGCGGCAAGAGCAACATCCTCATCAACCTTGGCCAAGCGCTCACCAACGAGAGCGGAGCAACTGTGCGCCGCGTCAGCGACACCGAGATTGAAGGCTCTAAACTTATGGGTACGTTTTGCTACAACCCGCAAGCGGTATTTCCCATCTACTTTGTTATACGCGTGAACAAAGTAGCCGATGCTGCAGGATATTGGAAAATGCAGCCCAAAATGACAGGCGTTGAAGCGGAGTGGACTCCCGACAACGGCACCTATAAAATTTACACAAAATACGGTCGCGAGCTATCGGGCGACGACATCGGCTATTGGTGGACTTTTAACGACCTCAATCCGGGCGAACAAGTTGAAGTGCGCATCGGCGTATCGTTCGTATCAACAGAAAATGCCCGCCTCAACCTCGACACCGAACAAGGCAATAAAACTTTCGACCAAATACGTCAACAGGCGCATACGACGTGGAACGACGACCTCTCGCGCATACGCGTGCAAGGTGGCACCGACGAGCAAAAAACAGTGTTCTACACTGCACTCTACCACGCACTTATCCACCCCAATGTGGTTAGCGACGTGAACGGCGAATATCCGCTCATGGAAAGCTACGGCAACGGCAAAGTCAGCGCCGGCAACCGCTACACTGTGTTCTCTTTGTGGGATACATATCGCAACTTACACCAACTCATGACGTTGGTTTATCCCGAGCGACAAATCGACATGGTGCGCTCTATGGTTGATATGTACAAAGAATGGGGATGGCTGCCTAAGTGGGAGCTTTTTGGCCGCGAAACAT
>CAYSLD010000010.1:2239-28051 GCA_964431795.1 uncultured Bacteroides sp. | reverse complement strand
AAACCGTGCTTGTTAACTCTCTTTCTGTTAGAAGGTTGGAATGTTCTTTTCATTGCTGTATATTCTTTTATCGTTATAATTCACAATTCAAGATGCAAAATTAGTAATTAATTTCGGAACAAACAAATAAAATGGGTATATAATTTCAAAGAAAAGATGTATAAAACGAGAAAAAAGAGCAGATAAAGTTTTTCTATTTTTTCGTGTTAAAATGCGGTCAAATCCGCTGAATAATTGTTATCTTTGCAATAATATTTTGCATTCACACCACTACGCAATTAGTTTTTATTAAACGATAAGTAAAGTTCACGTAATGATTGATACCCTTGTTCCTTTGGCCATCTTCGATGCGTCAACCTTTTTCGGATGGTTTGTAGAAAACGCAAACTATTGGTTTGTATTTATATTCATGATTATTGAAAGCTCATTCATACCATTTCCGTCGGAATTGGTGATACCACCGGCAGCCTATTTGGCCGCAACCAAAGGAGACATGAACGTGATGCTCATTGTGGTGATAGCCACAGCCGGAGCGTTGGTAGGTGCAATGGTCAACTATTACTTATCAATGTGGATAGGCCGCCCGTTGGTTTACCGTTTTGCTGACTCGCGCGTGGGCCATGCCTGCCTCATCAATCGTGAGAAAGTGATGAATGCAGAAAACTATTTTGCCGACCACGGAGCAGCGTCAACATTTTTCGGACGCCTAATCCCGGCCGTGCGACAACTCATTTCAATCCCCGCCGGCCTTGCGCGCATGAACATTGGCATGTTTGCCATATTCACATCGCTCGGAGCCGCTATATGGAACTCAGTGCTTGCAGGCCTAGGTTATTGGCTTGGCCAAACCGTGCCATTGCAGCTACTCTACGACAAAATTGAGCAATACAACAAGTATCTCAACCTCATAGGTGTTGGCATACTGATATTGTGTGTTGCATACATTTTATATCATGCATTTATCAAAAAGCAAAAATAACTCACACACCATGATTATATCTCCATCGTTGCTTTCGGCTAACTTCGGCAACCTCGACCGCGACATTGACATGCTCAATGCTTCAGAGGCCGATTGGCTTCACCTCGACATAATGGACGGCGTGTTCGTCCCCAACATATCATTTGGCTTTCCGGTTATCAACTCGATAGCCAAACGTGCAAAAAAGCCCTTTGACGTGCACCTGATGATTGTCAATCCCGACAAATTCATCAACCAAGTGCGCGACACCGGGGCATACATCATGAACGTGCACCAAGAAGCGTGCACACATCTGCACCGCACAGTGCAAGCCATCAAAGCTGCCGGCATGAAAGCCGCAGTGACACTCAATCCGGCCACACCGCTAGTGACACTCGAAGACATAATCACTGACCTTGACATGGTGCTGCTGATGGGTGTAAATCCAGGATTTGGCGGACAAACATTCATACCGCAAATCATTGACAAAGCAACACGTCTGCGCAAAATGATAGACGACAGTTGCTCAAACGCACTTATCGAAATTGACGGTGGTGTGAACTTGCAAACCGGAGCCGAATTGGCAAAATGCGGCGTAGATGCACTTGTTGCCGGCAACGCTGTGTTCAACTCACCCTCGCCTATCGGCACGATAGCACAACTCAAAAAACTTTAAAAATCATCACAAACCGACCTTTCTCATCTCTGAATCCAATGGACGAATTTGACATCAAATTAAGCAATCTCGACGGCGGCCGCCATAGCGAAAACTACCAACTCACGCAAAAGGTGGTGCGCCGACACAATAATCCCGACCCTACGCCAACAAAACCGTTTGAGCAGTCAGAGCCGGAATATCAAACCGTAGACGACAACCCACCCGCAGCCACCAAGCAACCGGTGCGTCAGCAACAGACTGAGCAAACTCAAGCAGGAGGCGAACCGGCAGCAGAGCAACCCAAGCGCACACCTCGACGTCGCCAACGCGAGCGCAAGCCTTCAGCCTTTTCGCGTTTCATACACGACCGTCGTCTGCATCTCTACATCGGCATCGTGGCTATCATCATTGGCGGTGCTATGCTCAAAATGTTGGTTTCGCACCTCACGAATGCCGCCGAAGACCAAAGCCGTGTGCTCAACGAAAGCATACCGGAGATTGTGGCTTCAGGCGAACAAGTCAGCAACAGCGCCGGGCCATTCGGAGCATGGCTGTCGCACGTACTCTTTACCGATGCACTCGGTTTGGGCTCGTTGGTCATTGCCGTTTACTTTTGCTTTATGGGCGGTCTGCTCATAGCTCAAAAGAAATTCAGCTTTTGGTCATTGACATTTAAGACATTATTATTGGCAGTGACAACATCAATTGTTGCCGGATTTATAGCCATGGACGCAGACAGCGTGATATCGTGGGGTGGCACACACGGACATTACATCAACCTATACCTATATAATATATCAGACATTGTAGGCCCGGTTGTGCTCAGCCTTATTCTCATTGCAGCAGTGTGCTGTGTGTTTTACAATCCCATCAAAAATGCAATTATCGCAATCGGCAAAATACTACCGTCTTTCAAACGTCCCACGTACGAAAGCGGTGATGTGCTCTCTGACGATTACAATTTAGACGACGAAGATGACGATGACGACAGCAGCACAAGCGAGCCTACAAAAGAAGAGCTTGACAATATTATGCCCGTGGGCGATTTCACCGCAGAGCAACAACACGTGGTGTATGAGCACGATGCTCCAATCGCACCGACAAGCGAGCAAGGTCAAGAGCAAAAACAAGAGCAACCAACTGACGACCAGTCATTTGTGATTGAGCGCCCGCAGGTTGAAACAATACCTGTTCCGGCACCTGCACCCCAGGCGCCCGAGAACGAGACAGTGTTCTCTATCGACAATGACAACGATGATGAGAAGAGCATTGCCAAAGAGCAAAAGTCGAACGAACCGGGGTTTGTAGTGAATGTTGCCACACTCGACGAGGGCGGCAGTGGCTATGAGCCAAACCAAGCCGTACTTGAGCAAGGCGAATACGACCACCGCGCAGACTTGTCACACTTCAATATGCCAACCATTGATTTGCTTGAAGATCGTCCGGTCAAACAGGCAATCGACATGGAAGAGCAACAACAAAACAAAGACCGCATTGTCAAAACACTTGGCAGCTACAACATAGCAATATCGTCAATCAAAGCAACCGTAGGCCCAACAGTTACACTCTATGAGATTGTTCCGGCTGAAGGCATACGCATCAAGCAAATACAAAGTCTAGAGAACGATATCGCAATGAGCCTTGCAGCCAAGGGCATCCGCATAATTGCGCCTATTCCCGGCAAAGGAGCCGTGGGCATTGAGGTGCCAAACAACGACCCGCAAACCGTGTCGATGCGCACAGTGCTCAGCTCGCGCAAGTTCCAAGAGGCAAAAATGGAACTTCCCGTGGCCTTTGGCGCAACAATTTCTAACGATGTGTTTGTCACCGACTTGGCAAAAATGCCTCACGCATTGGTAGCCGGTGCCACCGGACAAGGTAAATCAGTAGGTTTGAATGCACTCATTGCCTCGCTGCTTTATCGCAAACATCCCAGCGAACTGAAGTTTGTGCTCATCGACCCGAAGATGGTAGAATTTAGTCTTTATGCCAAACTTAAAGATCACTATCTTGCGAAACTTGACGATGACAACGAAGACGCTATTATCACCGACCCCAACCGCGTGCTTGCCGTGCTCAATTCACTTTGCGTGGAAATGGACAACCGCTATGCTCTGCTCAAAGATGCCGGCACTCGCGAAATTATAGAATACAACAAACGCTTCACCGCTCGCCGACTCAATCCCGAAAAAGGTCACCGCTATTTGCCTTACATTGTTGTGGTGATTGATGAGTTTGCCGACTTGATTATGACCGGTGGTAAGGACATTGAAAGCCCTGTGACACGCATCACACAAAAAGCGCGTGCCGTAGGCATCCACATGGTCATTGCCACACAACGTCCGTCGACCAACGTGCTCACCGGCCTTATCAAAGCAAACTGCCCGGCACGTGTAGCATTCCGCGTGAACCAAATGGTTGACTCGCGCACCATCCTCGACTGTCCGGGTGCCAACCAACTCATAGGCCGCGGCGATATGCTTTACAGCGCAGGTGGAGCAATGGAGCGCGTGCAATGTGCATTTATTTCAACCGACGAAGTAGAGCGTCTGTGCGACTACATCAGCCAGCAACAAGGCTACCCCACCCCATACATGCTGCCCGACCCGCTTTTGGCAGCCGGCGGAGGAGACACCAACGGTGGCGGATTTGCAAATGGCGGCTTAGATCGCGACCCGCTGTTTGACGAGGCTGCACGTTTCACCGTAAGCCAAGCAACAGCATCAACATCATCGTTGCAGCGCCGCTACGGCATAGGCTACAACCGCGCCGGCAAGATTATGGACCAAATGGAGGCAATCGGCATTGTAGGCCCCGTGTCGGGCAGCAAGCCACGCGCCATCCTCGTTGACACTAACACCCTTGAGCGCATACTCTCACAAAACTAATCTGCATTTCATTTGTTAACTAAAAAATAGGCATATAAAAATGAGATATCTTGTAAGTCTAATAATGATGGCCTTAGCCTTTAGCGCCAACGCAGCTATGACAGCCGAGCAAGTGCTCGACAAAGTTGCCGCCTCGCTCACTAAGGCAGCATCAGCGACAGTGACGTTCAGCTTCACCACAAACGGTAAAAGCTCAAGCGGCACAGTCACCGTATGCCGCAACAAGTTCACATACAATGCCGGCGACCTCGCCGTGTGGTACAATGGCAAAACTCAATGGGTGCTGCAACGCTCAGCCAACGAAGTGACCATCACCGAACCGACGGCCGAGGAACTAATCGAGTCGAATCCGTTTAAACTAATCTCAAACTATAAGAAACTTTACACATGCTCAATGATTAGCTCAGACAAAACGCAATACAAAATAAAGCTCACGGCTAAGTCAAAAGGTGCATCAGTAAAGACAGCAACAATCACTGTTAATGCCAAGACATACAACCCCACAGCCATCACTGCAACGATGAGTGGAAGTGTCAAGACAACAATCACAGTAAAGTCGCTGACTAAAGGCAAAGCATTGCCAAACTCATATTTTGAGTATAACACAAAAATGAATAGCAAAATCGAGGTCATTGACTTGCGATAAAAAAAACAAGACAACAATAAAACCACTACATAACTTAATATGGAGATGAAAACCAAATGCCTGATCATCGGTTCAGGCCCTGCCGGATACACGGCTGCAATCTACGCATCGCGTGCAAATCTGCAACCTATTCTTTATGAGGGTCCGCAACTCGGCGGTCAGCTCACCACCACTAGCGAAGTAGAGAACTTTCCCGGATATCCCGAAGGCGTAAACGGCAATCAATTAATGAGCGACTTGCGCAAACAAGCACAGCGTTTCGATGCTGATATGCGCAACGGCATAGTGACAGACGTAGACTTCAGTGTGCGCCCGTTCAAAGCAACCATCAACGGCAAAGACGTTGTAGAAGCCGACTCGGTGATTATAGCCACCGGTGCAGCAGCACGCTACCTCGGTCTTGAAGGCGAGACACGCTTTAAAGGCATGGGTGTATCGGCATGTGCCGTGTGCGATGGCTTTTTCTATCGCAAACGTCGCGTGGCCGTAGTTGGCGGTGGCGACACAGCTTGCGAAGAGGCCATGTATCTTGCCGGCATAGCAGAGAAGGTATATCTCATTGTGCGCAAAGACTATCTGCGCGCCTCGAAAGTGATGCAAAAACGTGTGCTCGAAAATCCGAAAATCGAAGTGCTGTTTAACACAAACACCGTAGACCTTTTTGGTGACGAATTTGTAGAAGGAGCACACCTCGTAGAGTTTGTAGGCACAGAGAAAGAACGACGTTTTGACATTGCCATTGACGGATTTTTCCTTGCCATCGGCCATCAACCCAACAGCAAAGTATTTGCAAAATACATTGAGCTTGACGAGGGAGGATTTATCAAGACAAAGCCCTACTCACAGGCCACAAACGTTGAGGGCGTATTTGCCGCCGGAGACGTTGCCGACCCGCAATTTCAGCAAGCTATAGCAGCTGCCGGAGCCGGTTGCCGTGCCGCACTTGAGGCCGAACGATGGCTGATGAGCCGCGAATGAGCAAACAACATACAAACGAACAATAAAAACTGCGTCAACCAAAAATTGGCGCAGTTTTTTATGCAAAATATGTAACTATATTGTGATGAGATTGTTTAAACTATAACGAATTCATGGCAATTTTGATAAGAAAATTTATTAATTGGAAAATTTAATATTTTTTTATTGCTAAATTGCATTGCATTTAAAATAAAATTGTAAATTTGTGGTAGCAAAAATAAATAATCGCAGATTATCAAACAAAACATATAACCATTTAACCATACATTTTACCCATGAAGCCTTACGTAATAGGTATTGATATAGGCGGCACAAACACAGTGTTTGGTATTGTAGACACCCGTGGTGTTGTAATAGCCTCATCATCAATCAAAACACAGAAGCACGCTATTTTTGATGATTACGTCGACGAGCTCTACGTTGAGATTTCACGTCTTTTAGAGCAAAACGATGCAGTTGACAAAATTCATGGCATCGGTATCGGTGCTCCCAACGGTAACTACTATACCGGAGAGATTGCTGACCAAGTGAACCTTCCTTGGCCTGCTCCCATACCCTTGGCAAAAAAAGTAAGCGACAAATTTGGTATTCCCGTAGCCGTAACCAACGATGCAAATGCAGCAGCAATAGGTGAAATGACCTATGGTGTAGCACGTGGCATGAAAGATTTCATCATGATCACACTCGGCACCGGTGTAGGTTCAGGCATAGTAGTAAACGGCCAAGTAGTATACGGATACGACGGTTGCGCAGGCGAATTAGGTCACGTAATTGTTAAACGCACAAACGGTCGTGCATGTGCTTGCGGTCGCGTAGGATGCCTTGAGACATATTGCTCAGCAACAGGTGTGGCACGCTCAGCACGCGAATTTCTTGAAATACGTCAAGAGCCCTCATTGCTTCGTAACATTCCTATCGATCAAATCACTTCGAAAGATGTGTACGACGCAGCAATGGCAGGTGACCAAATAGCAAAAGATATCTTTGAATATACCGGCACAATCCTTGGTGAAGCTTTGGCAGATTTCACAGCCTTCTCATCACCTCAAGCATTTGTGCTCTTCGGCGGCTTGGCAAAGAGCGGCGATTTGTTGCTCCGTCCCATGCGCGAAGCTATGAAACGCAACACGCTTGCCTTGTTCAAAGGCCCGCGCAAAGTATTGCTCAGCGAGCTCAAAGAAGCAGATGCAGCAGTGCTTGGTGCCAGCGCTCTTGGCTGGGAAGCAAAAGCATAAGGTAATAAATAGAAAGGTACAAAAACAGAATAATCACCTTGTATTGATGACGCTCCAAATTTCGGTTTGGAGCGTTTTTTATGCAAGGTTGATTTTAGCAGTGTAGAAATATGTTTGCACAGCTGACCTTGTGGCCAAATAGCAAACAAATGCCAGCCACAACGCGTGATTGGCCAACGCTGTGCGAGTGAACGCTAACACGACGAAAAACACAATCATTGCAGCCATAAGTGCCACAAGCATATAACGTGTGCGCGTGAGTCCCACATATACACCATCCCACATAAAGGCGGCGAACGACACCAGCGGTATCACAACAGCCCAAGGCATATAAATTGATGCAACACGCCGCACCGTAGCATCGTTGGTGAGCAAAGCTACTACGCTATCACCACAAAAGAAATAAAGCACGGCGAACACCACAGACAGAGCCATGCCCCATTGCATGAGTGCTCTGACACACTTGCGCAACTGAGTGCGGTCACCGGCCCCACACGCATGTCCGGCCAGCGCTTCGCCGGCAAAGGCAAAGCCATCCATGAAGAACGAGAAAAGCAAGAACAGTTGCATGAGCAAGGTGTTTGCAGCGAGCGTATCAACACCGGTCTCAGCTCCGGCGCGTGTGAACCACGTAGTGACGGCAACCAAGCAGAGTGTGCGGAAAAAGATATCGGTATTAATGCTGAAAAAATGCTTTATGCGCTGCCACTGCAACAAGCTTTGACGCCAACCGGCAGTAACAATGCCGGCAAGTTTGCCACGCATTATAACAAGGCCGACAATAGCGCTCACCCACTGCGAAATGGCGGTACCGGCTGCCACACCAACAATGTCCATATTTAGCACGAGCACAAACAACAGGCTCAATAGCACATTCAGCCCGTTTGCCACAAGCGCCATAACAAGTATAGGTCGCGATGTTTGCATACCCAAAAACCAGCCCGATAATGCATAGGTGGCAAGCACCCCGGGAGCTCCCCAAATAGCGATAGAAAAATAAAGGTGTGCCGGAGCTTCGGCAGTGCCGTCAGCATCAAGATAGTGCAACAATAGCGACGATAACGGGCCTTGCAGCAATATCATTGCCAACGCAACAATCAAGGCTATGAGCAGCGAGCGTGCAAGTGTGCGCGTGGCCTCTACGGTATCTCCGGCGCCAACAGCTTGAGCAGTGATGCCCGAAGTGCCCATGCGCAAGAAATTAAACAGCCAATAGAGCATATTGAACATTGTGCCGCCAATAGCAATAGCCCCTATATAAACAGCAGAGCCGATGTGGCCAACAATTGCCACATCGACTAAGCTGAGCAACGGCGTAGTCACATTAGTGGCAATCGCCGGCCAAGCCAAACTAAGTATAGCTTGGTGTATGGGAGTGTTTATGCTTTCTTTGTACGGCACGAAGCGATGTATAAGTAAGCAATGAGAGCTGCGTAAGCAACCAAACCGAGCACTTGAGGAGTAAATTCCTCACCGTTATTGGGAACTTCAAAGCCACACATGATTGTGATTGCAGCAAATACGCCGAAGAGAGCGCCACCTGCAATAAGGCCCGAAGAGATAAGTGTGCCGCGCTCGCTGCGAAGTTTGCAAACCTCGGGGTTTTTAGAGCTATGAGCCACAAACCAGCTGATTATGCCGCCCACCAACAACGGAGTGTTGAGTGAGAGGGGCAAGAACATACCCATGCAGAATGCCAAAGCGGGCACGCCAAGCCAGTTAAGAATGAGAGCAAGTATAGCGCCAACAATGTAGAGCACCCAAGGAGTATCAGCACCGGTCATCATCGGTTCAATAACCTTTGCCATAGCGTTAGCTTGCGGAGCTTGAAGAGCATTGGGACCGTCAAAGCCATACACGCTGTTGAGCATCATGATTACGCCGCCAACAGTAGCAGCAGAAACGATAGTGCCGAGGAATTTCCATGTTTCTTGTTTTTTCGGAGTAGAGCCCAGCCAGTAGCCGATTTTGAGGTCGGTAACAAAGCCACCGGCCATAGAGAGTGCAGTGCAAACAACACCGCCAACTACCATAGCCGACACGATGCCTGAAGTGCCGTTAAGACCAATAGCAACGAAAATACCTGAAGCAATAATCAAAGTCATCAAAGTCATGCCACTCACGGGGTTTGAACCTACAATTGCAATTGCATTAGCAGCAACTGTGGTGAACAAGAAGGCAATAACAGTGACAACAACCCAAGCGATAAGAGCTTGCCAGAAGGTGTGGATAACACCAATCCAGAAGAACACGAGAACTGCGAGGAGGGCGATAGCAATGAAGTAAGTGATGTGCTTCATTGAGATATCTGTTTGCCAGCGCACTTGTTTTTGTGCAGTAGCACCGCCACGCAATTCGCGACCTGCAAGGCCAACAGCTTGTTGTATGATGGGCCATGATTTGATGATGCCAATAATACCGGCCATAGCAATACCGCCAATACCAATGAGGCGAGCATAATCTTTAAATATTGCGTCGGGGCCGAGAGCTACAATTTCAGCTGAGCCATAAGTGCCCATGAGCGGGATTAATACCCACCAAACGAAAATTGAGCCGGCAAAAATCATGAATGAGTAGCGCATACCAACAATATATCCGAGGCCGAGCACTGCAGCTGTGGTGTTGCACGAGAAGGCAAATTTTGTTTTTGCAGCGAGAGCTTGACCCCAAGAGTATGCTTGAGTGGTAACGGTTTCAGTCCACCAACCGAAAGTAGCTACGATATAGTCATAGATACCGCCAACCAAAGCAGCAATAGCGAGAAGCTTGGCTTGACCGCCGTTTGCGCCTTTGGCAGCATTACCGCTAACGAGCACTTGAGTTGTAGCAGTAGCTTCGGGGAAAGGATATTTGCCGTGCATATCTTTGACGAAATATTTGCGGAAGGGGATGAAGAAAAGGATACCCAACACACCGCCAAAGAGTGAGCTCAGAAATATTTCGAGGAAGTTTACAGTGATTTCGGGGTGAGTGCCTTGCAAAATGTACAATGCGGGGAGAGTGAAAATTGCACCGGCAACAATCACACCGGAACAAGCGCCGATTGATTGTATGATGACGTTTTGGCCGAGAGCATTGTGCTTTTTCAATGCGCCCGACACGCCAACAGCAATAATAGCAATGGGGATTGCAGCTTCAAATACTTGGCCTATTTTCAAGCCGAGATAAGCAGCCGCGGCACTAAAAATTACAGCCATAATAAGGCCCATAGTAACAGAATAGGGCGTCACCTCGGCGTATTGACGCTCGGGGTGCATCAACGGGCGATATTCTTCGCCGTCGGCAAGTTCGCGAAAGGCGTTGTCGGCAAGTTCAACCGGGTCTTCGTCTTTAATCTTGCTAGGATCTTGATTGCTCATTTCGTGTTATATATTATTATTAGTTATAAAAATCGGATGTATTAGCGACGGCGGCGTTTGCGGCTGCTTGATTTAGATGACGCTTTCTTTTGAGGTATGGTGAGTGAAGCGCCGGCTTGAATGTTGTCGCCTTTGATGTTGTTAGCTTGTTTGATTTCGTCAACAGTAACGCCGTATTGGGCAGCGATTTTGGTGAGGTTTTCACCTGATTTCACAGTGTGCGAAACGTTTTTGGGCTTAGCGGCAGCTTGCTGTTTCTTTGTGGTTGCAGTTGTTTCTTGTTTTTTGGGAGCAGCAACGGGCTCGTTAACAGTAGTTGCAACGCTATCAGTTGGGTTAACTGATTGTTTTTGTTCGGTTGGAGCTACATTTGTGGTGTCGGTAGGAGCCGGAGTAGCGGGAGCGGCTACGTAGCGACGTTGGTAAGTGTTGATGCGAAGAGTTTGACCTTTGCGCACTTTACGACCGGTATTGTTTGTTTTACGAATTTCGTTAGCCGATACGCCGTATTTTTTTGCGATAGATGAGAGAGTTTCACCGCTACGCACTTTGTGATATTTCACCACGAGTTCCGAAACATATTCGCCTTTGCTGTTGCTATCGGTAACCTTGCTTTCGGTGGCGGGCTCAACAACGTCACGGCGAGCATAAAGCTCGGCATTGTGATTAACAATTGAGTCTTCGTTTGCAATGTAGCAATACACTTGCATGTTTGGCAACACCAACGAATAAGGCTTCACATCGCCGGGGATAACATCGGTGCGATATTGAGGGTTGAGAATACGGATTTCGTCGATAGGAATATCCATCACGTCGCTAATTTGTTGGAAGTGTACGCGACGAGTCACGTGAACAGAGTCGGTAACAATCGGTTTTGAAGCGAGAGCTGGCGAAATGTTGTGAAGTTTATAGTATGTCATTGCATAGTTAGCAGCAATGAAGGCGGGCACATAGCCACGAGTTTCAGAGGGAAGATATGGATAAATTTCCCAAAAGTCTTTTTTGCCACCACCGGCACGGCGCAAGGCTTTGTTCACGTTGCCGGGGCCGCAGTTGTAAGCAGCGATGGCGAGTGACCAATCGTGGTAGGTGGTGTAAAGTTGTTTGAGGTAGCGAGCAGCGGCATCAGACGACACGTACGGGTCGCGACGTTCGTCAACCACAGAGTTTACTTCCATGCCCAATCCGGTTGCGGTAGGAATCATGAACTGCCACAGTCCGGTAGCGCCGGCTTTCGACACAGCATTGGGGTTGAGGGCCGATTCGATAATGGGAAGATAGCGCAATTCCATAGGCAAGCCGTATTTGTCGAGGGCTTGTTCGAAGATAGGCATATAGTAAAGGCTCATGCCCAACATAGTCTCCACCAGGTTTTTCTTGCGGTCAACATACATATTAATGTAGCTGCGCACAATTTGATTGTAAGGCATTTCAATCACAGTGTTCATGCGCTGCAAGCGGTCAATATAGTCTTGGTCAGTTGTTTCAACCGAAGTGCGTTTTTGAGCATCTTTGTCGAGCACTGCATAGTTTTGCAGATACCAGTTTTGTTGCATCTTGTAAGTATCTGTTTCGAAACTTTCAGGATAAACAATTTTGTTATCTGTGATATTTTGCGAACTTATAGAGCGCACAGACGTGGCCTTAGATGCCGCAAAGGCATTGACAGACGTCGAGGCCAAGCAGCCGGAAATTAGTAGTATTGCAGGGATTTGAAATTTCATTGCGTTGATGTTGCTGTTTGTGATAATTTTTGGAGGAAAGAGTGAGACATTAATAAAACTTAGAAATTAAAAGCCCAACTGAGGCCAATGCTCGGGTAGCGATTGCGGCCGTCGGGGATAAGCGCCGGAGCCCAATCCATTGACAGGTCTTCGCTGATGTCGAAGTGACTGAGCGAAGCGTCGACATAAGCATCGACCATAGCCAAGAAGTAGACGCCAACCATGCAAATTATGCAAAGGTCGCGGTTGCGGCGGTAGAAATCCTTACGGCTTTTGAGCACCGAGGTTAGCCACGTTTTGTCGATGTCTGACTCGCTGGTTGTGGGAGGGAAAAAATTCATGTATGAATTTGTAGAGTCATCGCTATCCATGATGTCGCGATATGCTTTTTGATAGTCATTGAGCATGCCGTTATTCCATGAAGTTGCGTAACCGAGGCCCAAAAATCCGCCCACAATGATGGGAAGCTTCCAGTAGCGACGGTTATAGACTTGTCCCAAACCGGGGAAAAGAGCAGACAACCACACTGCGCGCGTAGGATCGGGGTTGAACACCACTTCACGTTCTTCCCAGGCGTTAAATTCCTTGAACCGTTCAAATGGCTGAGCCACGGGAATGGTGTCGGTGCCGAGGATAGACAGGTCATCGTCGTCAGCGAGCGATATCTCTGAGACAGCGACCGAGTCGGCGGCAACGTCAACCGGAATTTCCGTGAGCTCTTGTGCGCTAATCGCGGGGATAGCGCAGACCGAGAATGCGGCAGATAGCAATATTTTAATAATAGGCTTCAATTTTCTTTACGTTTGATTGAATCAAAGAGGGTGATGAGACGAGCGAGCTCATCATCATCTTTAAAGGGGAATGTTATTTGACCTTTACCTGACTTGTTGCAAGTGAATTTCACTTGAGTGGCAAAAGCCTCGGAAAGTTGTTTTTTGAGTATGTCAAAATCAGCTGATGACAGTTTTGACTGTGACTCTTTTTTTGCATTATCTTTTTCGGCTTGGCCGTTTTGATAAGCTTTAGCTAACTCCTCAACGCGTCGCACCGACAGGCCTTGTTTGAGAATTTCGTTGTAGAGTTTGAGTTGCAAAGCGGGCTTCTCGATGGTTAGCAGAGCGCGTGCGTGACCCATATCCACACGTTTGTCGCGCAAACCGAGTTGCACCTCAGCCGGGAGTTTGAGCAGGCGCAAGAAGTTTGCAATAGTGGCGCGTTTTTTACCGATACGCTCGCTCAAACGTTCTTGAGTGAGATTGTATTGGTCAATGAGTTTGCGAAAAGTTAGGGCAATTTCAATGGCGTTAAGGTCCTCACGTTGTATGTTCTCAATGAGAGCCATCTCAGTGAGCTCGGCTTCGTTAGCGGTGCGGATGTATGCGGGCACAGATTGCAGGCCTGCAATTTTAGCGGCGCGATAACGACGTTCGCCGGCGATGATTTGATAGCTTTCGGGGCCGGTTTTGCGCAACGATAGCGGCTGAATGATGCCCAGTTCACGTATAGAGCCGGCAAGTTCATTTAGCGCTTCTTCGTCGAACGTGCGACGAGGCTGGTCCGGATTAGGAGAAATCATGTCAAGGCTGATATCGTTGATAGCCGATGAACCGCGAGCGGGCACATCGTCCATAGATATCAGCGAGTCAAGACCTCGCCCCAAGGCATTTCTTCGTATTGACATATTGTTAGTTATTATATTTTTTCGAAGTTATTGAATGGAGAGAGAGTGGTTTATTTCTTTTTATGCTTTGCAATAATTTCTTTGGCAAGCATAATGTGGCTGGTTGCGCCGCGGCTTTCGGCGTCGTAAAGTATGGCGGGAAGGCCATGACTTGGAGCTTCGCTGAGGCGTATGTTTCGAGGGATTACGGTGTCGAACACCATCGACGAGAAGTGGCCTTTGAGCTCGTCGTATATTTGGTTGGCCAGGCGAAGGCGTGAGTCGTACATTGTGAGGAGGAAGCCTTCAATTTCAAGGCCGGGGTTAAGTCGGCTTTTGATGATGCGGATGGTGTTGAGAAGTTTGCTGATACCCTCAAGGGCGAAATATTCAGCTTGAACGGGGATTATCACCGAGTTAGCGGCAGTAAGGGCATTGACAGTGATAAGGCCTAGAGAGGGAGAGCAGTCTATGAGTATGTAGTCATACTTTTCTTTGACTGAGGCAAGAAGTTTTGCGAGCACGCGCTCACGCTCGGGTTTGTTGATGAGCTCAAGCTCAGCACCGGCCAGGTCAATGCGCGAGCCAACGAGGTCAAGACCATCCACGCAAGTTGGCACTTGTGAACCATCGATAGGGTAATCATCGGCTAGACATTCATAGATAGAAGAAGACATAGAAGCAGGATCGATGCCGTAACCCGAAGTTGCATTTGCCTGAGGGTCAGCATCAATAATCAACACTTTTTTGCCTTCGTAGGCAAGCGAAGCGGCTAAGTTAATGGTAGTTGTAGTTTTGCCGACTCCGCCTTTTTGGTTAGCGATAGCTATTATCTTTCCCATTTAAGTGTGTTAATTGAGTTTGAAAGTTTTTCAATTGCAAAGGAAAACAATTTTCGTGAAACAATCAAATAAATGTTCCACAAAGTATGTGAATTGTTCAAAAGTACTCCTAAATGTTGATAACTTGAGGCAAATGTGACAAAAAATTACTACATTTGTAACACTAGAAAATTTAGTAACGCAAACACGTAGATATATGCAAGATAATCAAGCTATTCGTCCGCTAATACTTATCACTAATGACGACTCGATAACCGCACCCGGAGTGCATAAACTGGCAGAATGTGCCTCACTTTTCGGCGATGTGATAGTTGCCGCGCCGGCATTGCCACAGTCGGGACAATCGTCGGCTTTGGGCGTTGATAAAGCGCTGCGCATAAATGAGCACGCTGACTATTGCGGAGCGCGAATGTTTTCGATAACCGGCACACCCGTTGACTGTGTGAAGTTGGCGCTCAATGCCATTTGTCCGCGCAAGCCCGATTTGTTGTTATCGGGCATAAATCATGGGTCGAATGCCGGAAATGCAATTATCTATTCGGGCACCATGGGCGCAGTGATTGAAGGATGCACTGTTGGCATACCGTCAATAGGGTTTTCACTATGCAGCCACTCAATGCAGGCCGATTTTGATTTGTCGAAAGACATCATGATAGAGATTATTCGCCAAACCATGGCCAATCCCCTACCCGCGCACATTGCTCTCAATGTGAACATTCCGGCAAAGATAAAGCCGCTTGGTGTGCACGTGTGCCGAGCAGCAGCGGGGCACTGGAGCGAGGAATATACGCGTTATCTCGACCCCAACGGCAAGCCGTTTTATTGGCTGACCGGGCGCTTTGTGAACGAGGAGGCCGAGGCAACCGACACCGATGAATATTGGTTGAAAGAGGGCTATGTGTCGGTAGTTCCTATTGATATTGATCAAACCGCCAAAACACATATAGAGCCCTTCACACACATATATAATAAATAGTTTGACAAGTATATTTTATACTCACTTTTGATTAGTTGAGACAAAATTCGGGCCTTCCCATTTAGAAAAATTTACTAAATTTTGAGTATTGCGCAGGCATAGAATGATGGGTAATTTTGCAGTGTAAATAAACCGCTTTATTACTCATACAATTTTATGTCAAAAAAATTATTGATTTGTGCGCTTGTAGCGCTGGCCGGAGCTTCGGCCGCACCGGCAACACACGCACAGCAGATAGAAGGCGACACAACCCGCTTGTTTAAAGTGCATAAAAGTCGTCTTTCGATAGGAGGATACGGCGAGGCAGTGATGTCAAAAAACTTTTATAGTGACAGCTATCTGCGCTACACCGACCCAACAAGTGTTAAAGACCAATCGCATGGTCGCGTTGATTTGCCACACGTGGTTATATTCTTAGGATATGACTTTGGCAAGGGCTGGTCTATGTCGAGCGAAATCGAATTTGAGCACGGCGGCACAGAGTCGGCAGTAGAAATTGAGACAGAAGAAGCCGGTGAATATGAATCGGAGATAGAACGTGGCGGAGAGGTTGCTCTTGAGCAATTTTGGATACAGAAATCATTTATGCCGCAGCTGAATGTGCGTGCCGGTATGATGGTTGTACCCGTAGGCCAAACCAATTCACACCACATGCCCACAGAGTTTTTTGGTGTATATCGTCCGGAAGGAGAAAACACGATATTCCCGTGCACCTGGCATGAAGTCGGCATCAGCGTTTGGGGTAAAGCCGGACATTGGCGATATGAAGCTATGTTGCTTCCCGGACTTGACAGCGAGCGTTTCGGTAACGACTCGTGGATACACTACGGCTCAGCCTCGCCCTACGAGTTTAAGATAGCCAACAATGTTGCCGTAGCCGCACGTGTTGACAACACCTCAGTGCCCGGGTTGCGCATCTCGGCATCGGGCTATGTTGGCAACAGTTTCCGCAACACACTCTACCCCACCAACAATTCAAAGAACGACGGTGTGCATGGCACAGTGACAATCGGCTCGGTAGATTTTCAATATAAGGGCCACGGATTTTTAGCACGCGGCAATTTTGATTACGGACATTTGAGCGACTCAAAGCGTATATCAGACTTCAACATATCTATGCCAAAGACATCAGTGTCAAAACGACAGAAAGTAGCATCAGACGTTATAGCCACAGGCGTTGAAGCCGGCTATGATTTTCTGGGTCTTTGCGACAAATACCGCAATTCAGGCAAAAATCTATACTTATTCGGTCGCTACGAATATTACGACTCGATGTACAAAATGGAGCGCGACACCAAAGAAGATTGGTGTGGACGCCAACGCGTGGCCGTAGGTCTCAACTACTTCCCCATGCCGCAAATTGTGGTAAAAGGCGAATACTCAATCGGCATACTCAAATCGCGCTACAACAACGAGCCGTCAGTGTCAATAGGCATAGCCTACACCGGATGGTTCATTTAATCAGAAACAATAAAACAAAATTTAAATAAATCACAATGAAAAAGTATCTACAACTTTTGCTTGTTCCGGCACTTGCCACAAGCTTCACACTAACATCTTGCTCAGACAACAACGATCCGGACGACGACGAAGTTTCGGCAAAAGAGACCGTGCTCAGCAAGGCAGCTACCGCCTATATTGACAACACAGTGTTGCCCACATATAAAGGTATGGCCGATGCCGCAATCGAACTTTATGAATATTGCGAAATCATACAAGAGAAGCATGCATCAGGCACACTCACAAGCACAGATATTTCAAATGCTGCACAAGCATGGAAAACATCGCGCAAATATTGGGAGCTCTCTGAGGCCTTCTTGTTTGGCCCGGCTTCAGACTACAATATCGACCCGCACATCGACTCATGGCCTCTCGACAAAGACGCTATGGACCGTCTGCTCACCGAAATTCGCAATGGTGCCGACTACTCACTCGACAACAACTTTGGCTACGGCTTGCTCGGTTTCCACTCAATAGAGTATATGCTCTACGAGCTTTCAGCCGATGGCAACACATCAAGCATTCACAGCACCAGCTACACAAGCGAAGAGCTTAAATATCTTGTGATGGTGGCTGAAGATCTCCGCAACCAATGCGTATGCCTTGAAGCTTGCTGGGCAGGCACCGATAACGTGAGCGAAGAGAAACAAAACATTCTCGAAGAAGCAGAACTCGACAAAGGAAAGAACTATGGTTGGATGATGAAAAATGCAGGTCAAGCAGGTTCAATCTACAAAACATATCAAGAAGTTGCAGAGGAAGTGCTGCAAGGATGCATTGATATTGCCGATGAGGTTGGTAACACCAAAATCGGACGTCCTCACCAAGGCTCTACACTTGATGACCGCAACTATATCGAGTCACCTTACAGCCTCAATTCAATCGAAGACTTTGTTGACAACATCAAGTCAATTCGCAACGCATATTGCGGTTCAAACAGTGGCGATGTATCAGTGTCAACTTACGTTAAATCAGTAAATTCAGACCTCGACACACGTGTGCGCACTGCAATTGAAAATGCAATCACATCAATTTCAGCTATTCCCGAACCGTTTGCAAAAAATGCATCAGGCACAGCAGCCGGCACAGCAGTCACTGTTGTAGGCACCGACTTGGTTAACGTACTCGAAGAAGCTTACCAACAAGTATTGAAACAATAATAAGAATAAGGACTCATGAGAACGAACAACTATTTATTAGTTGGTAGTTTTGCTGTTGCTGCACTTGCTTTGTCAAGCTGCAGTGACAGCAAAATTATTGACGACGATGACAAAAACGAGGTGTCAGAATTGCCCGAATGGTACTATGCCGGTGGTGAATTAGGCACTTCTTACCTGGCAACATCAAATGCTTTTGAGCAACCCACTCCGGCAGTTGAGCAGTCAGGCATGTATCAACAGTTTAAGAATGGTGAGGCACTATTTGAAAAGCCGTTCATGTCGAACGTTGATGGTGTGCGCAGTGGTCTTGGTCCGGCCTATGTGCGCACTTCGTGCATACATTGTCACCCGGCATACGGCCACGGCAAACGTGTGGAAGAAGGCACATTCAACACAAACGAAATTGGCAACGGCTGTTTGTTGGTGGTCTACAATCCCAACACCAATGCCTATGTGACTTGGCTTGCCGGTATGCCGCAAAGCCATGCTGTAGCACCATTTAAAGCTCCGCTCGACGAAAGCAAAATCACTGTGAAATGGTTGAAAGAGACCGACGAATGGAACAATACATTTCCCGATGGTGAGACTTACGAGCTTATCTACCCCGAGGTCAACATACCACAAAATGCCATCTATGTTGTAAATCAAGGATACGAAATCACCGACCCGTACGAGGTGCGTCTTGAGAGCACTATCGGTGTGTACGGCACAGGCTTGCTCGATGCCATTGATGATGCCGATTTGCTTGCACAATACAAGAAAGAAGAGGCAGACGGCTATCTCACAAACGGCTTGAACAGCTCAATCTATGCCAACGGCGCATGGACAAGCATGTACAGCAACAGCGCACAGGGCGACGGCACAAAATATGCAAAACGCTTCACCTATGCACTTTCTCGCGGCCCGCTGCAAGACGGAGCCGGTGCAAATGCCATTTGGAACATCACCAACGTCACCCGTTCAGACCGCCGTTATCACTATCTCGACGCTGCCGGCACTTGGGCAAAATACTCGGCAAAAGACCCCGAAGTGCAAGCCGGATTTGACGAATACTTAGCAAAAATCGACCCGAACAAAGAATACAGCGAATGGTGGAACGGCGACATGGAAAGCCGCATACTTGCATACATCAACAGCAAGAATCTACCTGTAGAAATGACCGACGATGAGTACACCGACTTTATGGTTTGGCACCGCGGCTTGGCAGTTCCGGCAGTGCGCAACATTGACGATGCCGATGTGACTCGCGGTAAAGAATTGTTTGAAGAAATAGGTTGCTCATACTGTCACAAACCGTCGTGGACAACCGGCGATGACGTTATCAACGACCCTGCCAAATTTTTCAAAGGCAACGAGTTGCCACGCTATCCGCATCAAACCATTTGGCCGTACAGCGACATGGTGCAACATAAATTGCACATGACCAACGACATACGCACCGGTTGGTGTCGCACCACCCCGCTATGGGGCCGTGGCTTGCACCAACGTGTCACCGGATCAGCTTATGCCGACCGCTTGCACGACTGCCGCGCACGCACCACACTTGAGGCAATCATGTGGCACGGAGTATCGGCACAAAGCGACGCGCGCTACACCATTGAGAAATTCCGCAATCTCTCAAAGACCGAGCGCAATCAAATCATAAAATTCCTCGATTCAATTTAAAAATCAATCTAGTGGCAAAACATATTCGTAATCTCTCATTCATAGCCCTTGGAGTGCTGACCGTGCTCATGGTCAGCGCCACCATAATTGAAAAGATATACGACACGCAAACAGCACTACATTTGTTTTACCATTCACCGGTTGTCATAGCCCTCTGGGCTGTGGCAACCGTTCTTGCAATGGGCTACGTCATCACACGTCGCAAGCGTATGTCGGTGGCAACATTTGGGTTGCACAGTGCATTTGTGGTTATACTCATCGGCGCCGCAGTGTCGCATCAGTTTGGCGAAGACGGCACAGTGAAATTGATTGAAGGCGCCGCGCCGGTCACTAAATTTGGCAACAACGACTTAGGGTTTGGTGTTAAAATGACGACATCTGAAATTTCATATTACGATGCCACAGCTACGCCTAAAGACTATGCAACCAACATCGAAATCACAGACAAAGGCCGACACATCAGCGCACGTGTGTCGATGAACAAGGTGTACAGCTACAACGGCTATCGCTTTTACCAAACGGCACTTGGCGGCAACTATTCAGTGTTGTCAGTGAGCCACGACCCGTGGGGCATAAGCATCACTTATGCCGGATATGCGCTGCTGTTTTTATCGATTTTAGCTTTCCCGTTTTCAAAAAAGAGTCGTTTTCGAGCAACGGCAATTGCAGTGTTTTGTTTGGTAGCCGTGAGTGCCAACGCTCAGCAAGTGCTACAACGTCCGTTGGCTGAAAATTACGGCAAGATGTTGGTATATTGGAACGGCCGCGTGGCACCGGTGCAAACCATGGCACGCGAATTTTGCACAAAAGTGTACGGGAGTGACACATACAAAGGATACACCGCCGAGCAAGTGCTCACCGGTTGGATATTCTACTATGATGATTGGAAAGCCGAGCCGTTCATCAAGATTAAAGACGCTGCATTGCGCGATGAATTGGGCATAGACGGCAAATATGCGGCTTTGCGCGACTTCTACGGCAACGGTGCGTATAAACTTCAAAAGCTATTGACCGGCGAAAGTATTGACAAGGCTGCGCTGCAAGCCGATGAGAAAATAAATCTCATAGCGCAAGTGTGCACCGGCCAAGCGATGAAAATCTACCCTATCACCGACGACGCAAACACGATACAGTGGGTGTCGTGGATTGACCGCGTGAACACCCCCGTGTTTGACGATGCTCTGTTTGTGCAAACGAGCATGGAGGATGTGGCGCGCAACATAGCGCACGGCAAATATAATGCCGCCAACGATGTCATCACCAAGATTTGCGAATTTCAGCGTCGTGAGAGTGTAGGCAAATCGATGCCGAGCGAATTTAGAGTTAGTGCCGAGCGGTTATACAACATGCTCAGCCACACGCTCATTGCAGCAATCGCAGCACTTCTGTTGGGCATTGCCGCGTACGTAGGGCTCAGACGCCGATATGTGAGCATCGTGGCAGTTTTGCTGTGGTGCTACTTGACCGGAATGATTGTGCTGCGCTGGGTGGTAAGCGGCCATTTGCCAATGACAAACGGTTTTGAAACTATGCAAGCCACAGCGTGGATAGCGCTGACAGTGACACTTTGCGCACGCCGCATAGCTATTATCACGCCTATGGGCTTAATTGTATGCGGACTTGCGTTGATGGTGTCAGTGATGGGCGAAAGCAATCCCACCGTCAGTCAACTCATGCCGGTATTGGCCTCACCGTTGCTATCAATACACGTGATGCTGATAATGACTTCTTATGCGCTGTTTGCCATCATGATGCTCAACGGTGTAGCTGCACTATTAAATAGCGCCCAATCACAAAAGTTGGCAAACATATCAATAAAGCTGCACTACCCCGCCACATTGTTGCTTGCCGCCGGAATATTTGTAGGCGCAATATGGGCAAATCAGTCGTGGGGCCGATATTGGGGCTGGGACCCGAAAGAGACGTGGGCTTTGGTGACACTGATTGTGTATGCACTGCCTATGCACGCAGCCTCTTTTCCCGCTTTCAATAAAGCGCGGACCATTCATTTGTATAATATATTTGCTTTTCTGACGGTGCTATTCACCTATTTTGGGGTGAACTTTCTGCTTAGCGGCATGCACTCATACGCAGCCGGCTAGTCGCGGGGATATGCAGCGATAAACACGTTGCGCGAGAGCAAGCGTTCGCGCACTTTGAGCAGTGTGTGGAGCGAAACGTTGCCGACTATGTAGTTATAGTCGAGCGAGGTGTAGCTTTCAAACACGTCTTCAAAGTGGATGATAGCACGGTCTTCGGGCGTGTTGTAACGATAGTAGATGCGAAAAATGGTGTTGTTAGTAAACTCCGGCATCTCACTATCGTTTCGCTTTTTATACTCGTAGCGATAGTTGTACAGGCAAGCAGTGATGTCGCTGAGCACGGCAGAGGCAGTGGGATAGCCACCGGCACCGCGTCCGAACATAAATTGTTTGTCGTAGAACAAGCCTTTGATTACCACGCCGTTATACTCATCCTCAACGCTATAGATGTATTTATTGCGCGAGAGCAATTGTGGCATCACGCTCATCACCAGTTTGTTGCCTTCAATTTTCTCGACGTGTGCCACAAGTTTCACGCGGCGGTCTTTTTCGTTGGCAAAGCGTATATCACACTCGTTCATAGTTGAAATGCCGTAGCAGAAAATCTTTTCGGGGGCAACGTAAGTGCCGAATGCGTGTATGGTGACAATAATAAGTTTGTAGAGCGAGTCGTATCCGTCGAGGTCGATTGAGGGGTCGCGGTCCACATAGTTCAAGTCTTTAGCTTGTTGCAATGCAGTGGCGTAAGGTATGTTCTCATTGAAAATCTTTGAGAGCACGTAGTTTGATGCGCCGTTGAGTATGCCCTTAACCGAGATGAGGAGGTCGTTGTCGTAATACTCCTCAAGGTTTCGGATGACGGGAATGCTGCCGCAAGCCGAGGCATCGTAGAGCAAAGCTGTGCCGGTTTGTTTTTGCAGGTCAATCAGTTCGAGAATGTGGCGGGCAAGCATTTTACGGTTGCCGGACACTACGGTGCGGCCGGATAGCAGCGCACGCTTCACGATTTGAAACGACGCCTCTTCGTCGTCGATAAGTTCAACGATGAAGTTTATGTCAGGGTCGTTAAAGATAGCGTCGGCATCGTCGGTGAAGTTAGCGTCGACGCGGCGCGGTTTGTTGATGTCGCGGACACAAATGCGCGATATGGTAACATTTGGCGAATTAACACGTGACAGAAGAGCATACAAAGCTTGGCCAACAGTGCCAAAGCCGAAGAGGGCGATATTAAGGTGTTTGTGTTTGATAGCCATAATAGTAGTAGTTTTGTTTTATTGTTTTGATAAGAAGTCTTTTATTATTTTGTCGAGTTTTTCGTGTTCTATAAGAAAACCGTCATGCCCGTACGACGAGTCGATGAGGTGGTATGTGACGTTTGGTATATAGTCAATGAATGGTTGGTGGTCTTCGGGCGGGAAGAGTATATCTGAAGTGATAGCCACCACCAGGGCACGTGGTTTGAAGGCGCGCAACACGTCTTTGTAGTTGCCGCGGCCACGCGCTATATCTTGTGAGTCGATAGCTTGAGTGAGTCGATAATAGGAGTAGGCATTGAAACGGTTGCACATTTTAGTGCCTTGATGTTGCTGATAGGAGTGCACACGTCGTTTGAACAGCACATTTGTGCGCGGCGACATATCGGGCTGAGTGAGGTTGTAGGCCGTAGCGCCGCGATAGCTCAACAGGGCAATGCTGCGTGCGCAAGCCATACCGGCAGCTCCGGCATCGTCGCGGGGCTCGCCAAAAGTGTGGTCGGCCTCGATAGCCATGCGCTGCGACTCGTTGAAGGCGGCAGCCCAGGGTGTGGTGTCGGGGGCTGTAGCAATGAGGGCGACGTTGCGAGCGAAGTCAGGGTCGGCAATAGCCCACTCCATACATTGAAAGCCGCCAAGTGAGCTACCAATGAGCAGCTCCACGTGGTCGATATGCAGGTGAGCGGCGAGCAAACGGTGTGCGGCAACAATGTCGCGGATGGTGAACTGCGGGAAGTCGCCATACCATTTTTTGCCGGTCTCGGGGTTTACAGACAACGGGCCGGTAGAGCCATAGTGCGAGCCTATGACATTAGCACAAATGATGAAATATTTTTCGGGGTCAAGAAATTTTCCTTTTTCCACAGTGTGAGGCCACCAATCAGCCACTTCAGAGTTGGCAGTTAGGGCATGACAAACCCAAATGACGTTGCTGCAATCTGCATTAGGAGCGCCATAGGTGTGATAAGCGATTGTCAATCCGGAAATTGTGCGACCGCTTTCAAAAGTGAAACTACCCGGATAGTTATAATAATTGATCATGTTACAAAAGTAGCGAAAACTCGTCGAATAACAAAACAAAGATCAAATAAAGTTGCATAATTAAAAAAAAGCTATTAACTTTGCACTCGCAAAAAGGACGGGGCGTAGCGCAGTCCGGTAGCGCACCTGGTTTGGGACCAGGTGGTCGCAGGTTCGAATCCTGTCACCCCGACCAATAAAAAATAGGCTGTGTCAGCGTTGACACAGCCTATTTTTGTATTTGGGGGTATTCGTTAATGACTATTTAACGAGGACTTTGCTAACGTTTTTACCTTGACGGCGGATGTAAAGGCCGTTTTGAGGATTGTTAACGCGGATGCCTTGGAGGTTGAAGTATTCAACTGCAGCATTGCTGTCGCTACCATCAACTGTGAGGTCATTCACACCATCAAAATAAGTAACATTTCTGGGGATAGAGAACATTATAATAGTTTGTACTTCATCGCCATCGCCATTGCTGAGCCATGCGGTCATTTCGAAGTATTTAGAGCGACCTGATTTGTACCAGCAAGAAGCTTCTTCGTCACCTTCGTAGCGAAGTTGAGTGTAAGTGCTGCCAAGAGCTTGGAATGTGCCGGTGTAAGTGCCTGCTTCCAAACCGGTTTCAACTTCACCATCATCATCAGATGCAGCGTCAGCAGGAAGATCGTAGAATTTCACAAGGAGGTTGATATCGCTGCCCAAGAGGTTGTAAAGAGCAACTTGACCATCTTGCAAGTCATATACATGAGCTGCAGACGATGAGAGGTCGCCATAATCATCAGCTTCTTCATCCCAATCGTAAGCACTAACTGTGATAGTTGTCAAATCAACAGTTGTCTTGGTGAGGTAGATGCGCAATGAAGCGTTTTCATAAGCGGCTGCTCCATTGTAGCCTTTGTCGGTAGTGACATTGAGGTCGAAATATTCGTCAGCATCATCTTTCACGTATTTAGCGCTGTTAACAGCGATATTATAGTAATAGTCGCTGCCAATGGTGTAATAATCACTGTTGGGGAATGTGCCATCAACAGTAACTTCGCCTGCTTCGTTCCAAGAGAGACCAACTTTTACGGTTGAGTCAAATATTGAAGTGATGGTTACTTTGTTGCTGTCATAGTCAATAACATCAACTTTTGCAGTTGTAGAAGCGAGGGCATAGATGCCACGGTCAGTGCTGGCATAGATACCTGCAGTGCATGATTGGATTTTTTGAGGAGCAGAAGCTTCAAAATCATCGGGGAGTTG
>CAYSLD010000010.1:0-2139 GCA_964431795.1 uncultured Bacteroides sp. | reverse complement strand
TAGCGTTCTTTTCGAGTTCTTTAACTTTAAAGTCTTCGGGAAGAGTGATAACGATAGTAGCTTTACCATAAGTAGCGCCCTCCCATACAGTCAAAGAGAGAGTTTGCACGCCATCATTGTTAGCGTAGGTTTGAGTGGTGTAGCTATCGTTTGAATAGTAAATGTTATATGCACCTAATTTACCAAGCACACTATCAAAATATGTATAGTTATTGTTTACTATATCATTTGAAACGCTACCTGTTTCAGTGATAGTGAAAGTGGGAGAAAGCGAAGTGCCCATGAAAGACGGGAAAGTGATTTCGCCATCTTCACCAAGAGTGTAAGCTACTTTGAAAGTTGACGATTCGCCATTGAAAGTAGCAGTAGCATCAGTGAGATAAGGAAGCACGAAGCTTACTTTGAAGTAAGAATAGGCGTTACCTCCATTTACATAGATGTAATATTCGTCAGTAACTGTGCGAGTTGTTGCATCGTAAGTTGCTTTGTTGCCATAAGATGAAATGTAATAGAAATTATTGTCACCTACAGTGTAATCTGTAGTTGTACCACCTGCGGGCACACCACCGGTGATTGTGCCATCGTCGGCAATAGTGTAAGTAATAACACCAGTACCGCCAAGATAGTTAGTAACAACAATATTATTGCCATCTGCATAAGCAGTCAAACTAACTTGTTGGTCTTCAAAGTAGCTTGTGCCATAACCATAGCCGTCGTCACCTGAAACAATAGTTGCAGTGATAGCAACGGGCTCGCCATAGTAAGGAGAAGGCTCCGGAGTAAAGTCAGAGGGAAGAGTGACAACTATTGTCGGTTGCAAGCCTCCATTCTCCCAAAGAGTAAGAGAAAGTGTTCCTTTTTCGCTTGAGTAGCTTTGAGTGGTGTAGGAGTCGTTTGAATAGTAAAGGTTATATGTACCTAATTTACCAAGCACGCTGTCAACATATTTAGCTTTTGCGATATCATTTGAAACCACACCATTTTCTTTGATAGTAAAAGTGGGAGACAAAGTAGAGCCAAAGATGTTGGGGAGTGTGATAACACCATCAGCATCGCCGAGAACGTACGGAACAACGAATGTTGCAGTCTCTCCATTGATGGTAGTTGTAGCTGATGCTAATTGCGGCAGCACGAAACTTACCTTGAGGTATGTATAGGCACCATTATTTTCGTAGATGTAAAATTCGTCAGTAACAGTGCGAGTTGTTGCATCGTAAGTTGCTTTGCCGCCATACGCTGAAATAGCATAGAGAGTATAATCACCTACAGTGTAATTGGTGTAAGTATAGCCTTCGGGCACACCACCGGAGATTGTGCCATCGTCAGCAATAGTATAAGTAATGCTGGTTGTGCCACCAAGGTAGTTTGTCAATGTGATGCTATTAGTATCAATGTATGTATCAAAGCTAACTTGCTGAGCATCCTCAAAGAAAGTTTCGCCATAACCACCGCTATCTGCACCTGAAGTTACAGAAGCTGTGAGTTTGTACGGTTGACCGAGGTAAGGCTCTTCACCTGCCTCAAAATCAGAGGGAAGAGTGAAGGTGTAATAGTAATAGGCATAGCTTGAATTTGAGCTGGCATTTTCATCAAAGGTTGTATAAAGTGCAAACTCAATGGTTTTAGTGCCATCTGATTCGGCATAAGTGCAATCGCTCACACCGCCGTAGAGATAGAGACCGGTAGCAGTGCCAAAGTCACCGGCAGCGAACGAGCCGTACTTATATCCGGCTGAAATGCTGCTCCTAGCATGGCCATTACTGTAAGGCGTAACATCAAAACTCAGGTCGACGCCCAAGAATTGAGTGAAAGAAACTACGCCATCACTAACTGTTGCCTCGGCAGTTATCGCAGTGGCAGACGTTGTCGTGCCATTTGAAACTGTACCGGACAAAGCCTCAGCGTTTGCCCAAATTGTGGCAAACAACGAGATCAATAAAAGGGTAAGTTTTTTCATCTTTTTAAAGATTAGAAAATTAATAAAATATAAAAATTGGTATGGTGATATTTTTGCAAATAAGACTTGTAACTGTTTTTCTTTTAAATGATTTAATATCATGCGCAAATTAATAGAAGAAAATTCAAAAGCCAAAACATTTAACTCTTTTTAACCATACAATGTAACAGAGTTGTGACAAA
>CAYSLD010000009.1:0-30532 GCA_964431795.1 uncultured Bacteroides sp. | reverse complement strand
ACATGGATATGCTCAAAGAAATTTACCTCAAAAACGGCTTCAGCCACGAAGAAGGCATCTCTGTTGTTCGTCCCGGCAAAACCGGCGCTGACGAAATCAAACAAATGATGGTTAACTTCCGCGCTAACCCGCCCAAAACTCTCGGTGGCAGCGAAATCGCTATAATCAAAGATTACGATAACCTCACTTGCAAAAATCTTGCTACCGGTGAAGTTTCTAAACTCGATTTCCCAACCACTTCAAATGTGCTCCAATACTTCACTGCCGACGGCTCGAAAGTTTCTGTTCGTCCCTCAGGCACAGAGCCTAAAATCAAATTCTACATCGAGGTTAAGGGCAACATGACATCTGCTGACCAATACGAAGCTTGCAACAAAGCTGCTCAAGATAAAGTAGCTCTCATCAAGCAAGACCTTGGCATCTAATCTCCGGTAAGATTTACCCCATCATACACCGGGCTGCGACGGTACATACCGCCGCAGCCTATTTTTTTGCCCTGCAGCAAACATTTTGAGATTTGTGCAGTTTTCTGCGAAAAACATTTTGAGATTCGTGTAAAATAAACGATATAATATCCATTAAATCAATGAAATAGCAAAATTTAAGGTAAGCATTTTGAGATTTGTGCAGTTTTCTGCGAAAAACATTTTGAGATTCGTGTAAAAAAACTTACCTTTGTGCTTGATATATAATAACTTACCAAATATGATATTTGAAAGAAAAATATATAAAGAGCTCCAGGCTTGGAAGGCTGAAGATAAAGGGTCAACAGCCTTGCTCATAAAGGGAGCACGGCGTGTTGGCAAATCTACCGTTGTAGAGCAATTTGCCAAAAACGAATACGAATCGTATATATTAATTGATTTTTCAAATTGTAAAGCAGAAGTATTCAAATTATTTGATGACATATCTGATTTGAATGAATTATTTATGCGTTTACAATTCATATATAAAGTGGAGTTAAAACCGCGCAAATCGGTAATAATATTTGATGAAGTGCAGTTAGCCCCCAAAGCTCGTCAAGCAATTAAACATTTGGTGCATGATGGACGATTTGATTACATTGAAACAGGTTCGCTAATTTCAATTCGTAAGAATATAGAACATATACTTATACCAAGTGAAGAGGTTTCAATAAATATGTACCCTATGGATTACGAAGAGTTTAAATGGGCATTGGGCGATAAAGTTTCCATTCCGATGCTAAGAGATTGCTTTAGTCGAAAAGCATCGCTTGGCGATGATATTAATCGTTTGTATATGCGCGATTTTAGACTTTATATGATTATAGGCGGAATGCCTCAAGCTGTGTCAACATATCTTTCTACGAATAATTTGGAGCGAGTTGACAAGGTGAAAAGAAACATCATTCAGCTATATGAAAATGATTTTGTTCGTATTGATTCAACCGGTAATGCTGCCAAAATATTTCATCAAATTCCGGCTCAGTTAAACAATAATGCCAACAGATATCAAGCTTGGAGCGCTACTGATGGCACCCGCAACGATACTTTATCAGAAATTATATCTGAGATGAAAGAATCTATGGTTATAAATATGGCATATCACGCCAACGATCCCAGCGTTGGGTTGTCAATGCACATGGATTTAAGTAAATATAAAATGTATGTCGGCGACACAGGATTATTTGTAACATTGGCATTTTGGGACAAAAGTAGTACGGAAAATATTATCTATCAAAAATTGCTAAGTGATAAACTTAGTGCTGATCTAGGCTATGTATATGAAAATATTGTAGCTCAGATGCTAAAAGCTTCAGGACATGAATTGTACTATTACACGTTTCCGACGGCAAGTGGGCGCCATAATTATGAAGTTGATTTCATTATTGCAGATGGCGACAAAATTAGTCCTATAGAAGTTAAATCGTCCGGGTATAAAGCCCATGCTTCGCTCGATGCTTTTTGCTCGAAATATTCATCACGTATTAAAAACAAGTATTTGGTTTATACTAAAGATATGCGCAAAGATGCAGATGTGCTTTATTTACCGGCCTATATGACCATGATGCTTTAATTAAACTTTTTTGGGGGATGGGAAATAAAAAATGCAGCCGGGCGGGCTGCATTTTTTATGTGAGTGTGTTCGCAGTGTTTAGTCGAAGACGTCATCGTCCATAGTTGTTTCCTCGGCTTGAGGCTCTTCGCTAACATATCCGTCGCAAAGACTGATGTATGGCGGGAATACGAATTGTGAGGCTTGCGAGTATTGCAGCGAGGCATCGTTGTAAACAGCGCGCATGAACTTACCGAAAATCGGCAGAGCCATCTCAGCACCTTGACCGTTAGCCATAGTGTTGAAGTGTATGTAACGCTCTTCACCGCCAACCCACACGCCCGACACAAGCTCCGGAGTGAAGCCCATAAACCAACCGTCTGAGTTATTGTTGGTGGTACCTGTTTTACCGCCAATCTGAGCAGTGAGCCCGTAAGGAGCACGACGCAAACGGTTACCGGTACCGCTGTCAACAACGTTTAGCAATATAGAGAGTATGCGATAATACGCTTTCTCACTTATCACTTCGGTTTGTTGCGGAGTGAAACTAGCTATGATATTACCGTTGTTGTCGGCGATAGCTGTGACATATATGGGGTCAACACGCATACCTTTGTTTGCAAAGGCTGTGAAGGCGCTAACCATTTCGTGCAGCGTTATTTCACTCGAACCAAGTGATAGCGACAGCACTGCGGGCAAATGACTTGTGATGCCCAAGCTATGCATGAATTTCACCAAACGAGCCGGACCTACCTCATTTATCACACGTGCCGAAATCCAGTTGTTTGAATTGGTCAAAGCCCAACGCAAGTCAACCATCTCGCCGATGCGTGAACTTCCGGCATTGCGCGGAGCCCAAGTTGTGCCGTCTGAAAGAGTGAATACCGGCTGCGAGTTGAGGAACATGCTGCAAGGAGAGTAGCCGTCCTCCATTGCTAATGTGTAGAGGTACGGTTTGATTGTTGAGCCTACTTGACGGCGTCCCAACGACACCATATCATATTGGAAGAATCGGAAGTCCGGACCGCCAACATACGCTTTCACGTGGCCGTTGCGGGGGTCCATTGACATGAAGCCGGTGCGGAGGAATGATTTTGTGTAGAGTATTGAGTCGCGCGGAGTCATGATTGTGTCGCGTGGACCGGCATAGCTGAACACGGTCATCTCTGTGGGAGTGTTAAACTGTGCCTCAATCTCGGCATCGCTCATGTCTGCGACTTTGCACACACGATAGCGCTCGCTCTGTGCAATTGCATTTTTGATGAGGCGTTTGCGTGTGGCCGGCGACAATTCTTCAGTGTCGCTAGTGTAGGGCGCAGATGCCGAGCCTCGTTTTTCTGCAAAGAAACGACGTTGCAAATCTTTCATGTGCTCGGTCACGGCTTGTTCGGCATAACGTTGCATGCGCGAGTCGATTGTTGTGTAGATGCGCAGACCGTCGTTGTAGATGTCGTAGTATGAGCCGTCAGCTTTCGGATTTTTTTCAATCCATCCGAATAGCGGGTTAGTTTCCCAAGCAATTGAGTCGTCAACAAAACGTTGTTGGTCCCACGACGGATAGTTTGCACGTGCCGGTTGTTTTGCGGTGAGATAGCGGCGCAATTCTTCGCGGAAGTATGGTGCTATACCTTCTTTGTGGTCTATGCGGTGGAAACTGAGTTCAAGCGGTAACGACGAGAGCGAGTCGCGCTCAACCTCGGTGATAAGCCCGGCCTTGCACATTTGTTGGAACACCACATTGCGACGTTCGCGAGTGCGCTCGGGTTGACGCACGGGGTTGTAGTAAGCCGGGTTTTTCACCATGCCCACAAGTGTTGCAGCCTCTTGCATATTGAGGTTGCGAGCGTCTTTATTGAAGTAGACTTGTGCCGCAGATTTTATGCCCACAGCGTTATACAAGAAGTCGAACTGATTGAGATACATCTTGATGATTTCTTCTTTCGAATAGTATCGCTCAAGTTTCACTGCAATCATCCATTCAATGGGCTTTTGTATGGCGCGCGAGAAGAAGCCGTCGCTTGAGGGGCTGTAAAGTTGCTTGGCCAATTGTTGGGTGATGGTTGAGCCACCGCCGGCATTTTTCTGGCGCAAGATGATGGTTTTGACCATTGCGCGCGACAATGCGCGAACATCTATGCCTGAGTGCTCTTCAAATCGAGCATCTTCAGTTGCAATAAGTGCATCAACAACGTTTTGCGAAATTTCATCGTAGTCAGCATACACGCGGTTGCCGGTGTTTTTGAAATAGCGGCCCATCTCTTCGCCATCGGCAGTGTAAATGATCGATGCAAAACGGTCTTTTGGATTTTTAAGCTCCTCGATAGGTGGCATATATCCGATAATGCCATTGTAGACAAGCACAAAAAACAATATGACGGCGAGCATAAAGCCGCCTACGCAATACCAAATGCGCTTTACTATTTGGTCGGTTGTTGCTTTTGGCTTTTTGGGTTTGTTTATCTTTGGAGGTTCAATGTTGTTATTAAATGCCATAATATGACTGAATTATTTTCTTTCCGTTGATTTTACCCACAAAATTACACAATCTATGTGTATCAAGCAATAATAGAAAGATTTTTGTGCGGAAAAATGCTCAAAAAAAGGCTATTCGGCATCGCGTATTGCGGTGTATAGTCGGTGCAGTGGCAATCCCATCACGTTGTAAAAGCAACCTTCTATGCCCTCAATGCCGATGCATCCTATCCATTCTTGTATGCCGTATGCTCCGGCTTTGTCAAATGGCTTGTAGCGATTTATGTATGATGATATTTCTTCGTCGCTCAAACGTGCGAATGTGACAAATGTTTCTTCGGTGAATGAGTGCAGTGTGAGTGCTGTTTGCACTGTCACTCCGGTGGTGACTGAGTGCTTGTGCCCTGACAGTTGTCGCAGCATTTCTGCTGCTTGGTCGGCGTCGTGTGGCTTGCCGAGTATCATGTCGTTGCAAAGCACCACGGTGTCTGCTGTTATGAGCAGACTGTCGCTATCGAGCAAATCTTGGTATGCGAATGCCTTTTTTTGTGATAGATATTCTGCCACTTTCAGCGCGGGCAGATCATCCGGATAGCTCTCGTCAACGTTGCGCGACGGGGCTATCTCAAATTCGGGAAGTATGCTGTGCAACAATTCGCGGCGACGTGGCGAATTTGATGCTAATATTACTTTTTTGTCGGTTAGTGCCGGCGGTGTTATTTGTGCCATTTTGTGTGTCTTACCAGCCAAATGCTTTGCTATCGTTCATCCACAATTTTTTTGCTCGCAGCACTTGCTCTAAAAGCTCGCGTGCCACACCGTATCCACCGTTTGCCGTTGTGATGTAGTGCGCTATTTGTTTCACTTCATGCGCGGCATCGGCCGGAGCTACGGCTAATGCAACTTTACGCATAGGTATGATGTCGGGGATGTCGTCTCCGCAATATGCTACTTCATGCGCTGACAGGCCTTCTTTCGACAGCCATTCTTCGAGTATAGGCAGCTTTTCGGCAGCTTTCAAATACACATCATCTATGCCGAGCGCATTGTAGCGCACTTTGATTGACTCGGTGTTGGCGCCGGTGATTATGGCTATTTTCAAGCCGCATTTCACTGCCAATTGCATGGCATATCCGTCTTTAATGTTGACCATGCGCATAGGCACACCGGCATCGTTCATGGGAATGGTTGACGGTGACAGCACTCCGTCGATGTCAAAAACTATGCCTTTTAGTTTGCTGAGGTCAAAACTCGTTTTACTCATGCTGTTTAGCTATAATCATATTTGTTATTAATTCGTATAATTTTTTCTCGTTGCCGTTGAGGCGCGAAATGTGCGCGTTGATAACGTTCATGTCTCCGCGCTTGGCAGGCCCGGTTTGTGCTGCTGCGGGTGTGATTTCGCTCGCTTTGTTGAGTGTTTCGGTTAGCAGCGGGTGTAAGATGTTAAAGTCGTATCCGGCTTCTTTGAGCAAGTCGGCTGATATGCTCCACAGATGGTTTGCAAAATTGCATGCAAACACGGCGGCAATGTGTAGCGAGGCGCGTTGCTGACTGTCTGCTAGGTGCACACTTTTGCTCAACATTCCGGCCAATCGGCAAAGTGCGGCTGTGGTGTCGGCATTGTCGCCTTCTATGAAAAAAGGTATTTCGTTGAAATCTACCGACTTGGCGCGTGAGAATGTTTGCAATGGATAGAACACTCCACTGCCTGCGCATTTACATGTGCTCAATGCTTGCATATTCACACTGCCTGATGTGTGTGCCACTATGCCGTGCACCTCGGGTAGCTGTCGAGCTATGTCGGCAATGGCATTGTCGGGCACGGCAATGAGATAGTAGTCGGCATGGCTCTTCACCTGTGCAAGGTCACTGATTGCTTGTGCCGCGCCTGCATTTTGTGCCAGTAGCTGCGCATGGGTTATGTTGCGCGACCACACTTGCTCAATGGTGCATATATGCGACAGAGCGCCGCAAAGATGTGTTGCCACATTTCCGGCGCCTATTATTACTATTGTGGGGGGTGTTATGCCTGTTCTGTCTCGCGGTTGCTCCATTGTTCGATGTGAACTTTTTCCCATTTCAATTTGCTTTCGTCAACGGGACGACGTGTTTCGTCGGGGTAACCAAAAGACATGATACATTCTACTTTTAGATATTCGGGTATGCCCAAGAGTTCTTGCACGAGTGTTTCGGCAGGCTCGTTCTCGGCATTATAGCGATTGCGCACTTGTATCCAACATGAACCGATGCCAAGGTCGGCAGCTTGCAATTGCATGAACTGTGCAGCTATCGATGCATCTTCAACGTACATATCGCTTTTGCCCGGGTCGGCAATGACAACAACGGCAAAGGCCGCGGTCTTGAGTGCGTGGGCAGCTACGGGTTTGCAAGTGGCAAGTGTGTTGAGCTTTGTTTTGTCTTCTACAACTACAAATTGCCAGGGGCGTGCACTTTTGCTTGATGGGGCCAACAAGGCTGCTTGTAGTATAGTTTTTACATCATCGGCGCTGACTTCGCGGTCGGTATATTTGCGAATACTATGACGCTCTATGAGCAACTGATGTAGGTTCTCCATAAATATCGTATTGAAATGTTATTATTGTGGGGCGTTTTTTTAACGACGAGCGCAAACCCATGCACCGGGGTGACGTTTTGCAACACCATTGGCAATAGCTGTGTGTGCGGCTGCTGCTGACGGTGCGGTGGCAATGTAAATGCGATAGCGTCCGTCTATGCTGAGGAGTGCGCAGTCTTCGTTATATTTTTGCTTGGCCTCGGCAATGTAGGTGTTGGCCTCGTCGGTATTGTTGACAGATGCTACGATGATGCAATAGGCATCGCCATCGTTCATGCGAGCCACGGTTTGCACTTTTTGCGGTGCGGGTTGTGGTGCAGGAGTAGCTTGTGCTACGGCTATCGGTGCGGCTACTTCAGCGGCGTCTGCACGTTTTTGCATGCGTTGATATGCTGTGCGTGCAGCTGTGTCAACGGGCTCGGCAAATGCTGCACCGTTGTCAATGATGTCGAGTTGTGGTGTGGCTGTTGACGGCACGAACTGTGATTGGTGTGTCGGCGCTTTAACATCGGGCAAGGCCACTGATGCGTAGTTGGCATCTTCGATAGTTATCGGTGTTGATGATGCAAAGCCTATGAATGCCAATACTACGGCTGCCGAAGCTACGCGCACAAATCGTGTGATCGGCGATAATCTGCGCACACCTTCAATTTCACTGCTCTCTGTCTTTTCTCCCATTGCCGATGCTGCATTGCTCAAACTGAGTGGCTGCAGCCAATTTGCTGCGGGAGTGAGGGCATCTGCCGAAAATGCATTGAACTGCACGTTACCCTCGGCATCTTGCTCAAGTGTGCCTACGCGGCCGAGCGAAACGCTGTGGTCGGCGGCAAGTTGGTGGCGCATTGTGTCAACGTCTGAAGCAACGATTGCAGCAGCACGCTCGTATGTCACATCAAGACTGCGTGCTATTGAGCGCTCTACCAATCCGTCGGTTTGCGTCAAACTGCCATTGAATGTATAAACGCGGTGCGGTGGTATGATGCTCATGGCGTCGGCGCTGATTTGTGCACTTTGTTTGTGCGCAAGTATGGCACCCAAGCCGGGTATCACAACACAGCTCTGTGTCGATACTAAATATTCAATATGTCTTATCGTTGTATTCATCAATGCAAAGATATACTTTTTCCTTGAGAAACGCACAACTTTTCGCAGAAAAAAATTATAAAAATTTTATTTAACAAACATGTAGGTGATGGTGCGCCTGTCAGTAGATTTTGTTATTGAAATATTTTTGCAACTTTGTGCGGGTCGGCGCCCAGCTCAATGGCTCGTTTGGCATCTTTGTGAGCGTCTTCAATCATGTAGCGCAGTTTGTGAAGTTTTGCTCTGTAGTAGTACAATTCCGGATCGGCCGGATAGCGTTCAAACGCTTCGCCCAGCACTTTCGACGCCTCATCGAGATTGTCAACAGCGATAAGGCATCCAACCAGCGATGCATAATATTCGGGCATCTTCTCTGTGTTGAGTAGCTTGCGGAAATATGAAATTGCTTCCAAGTCGTGTCCGGTCATTGACAGCAAAGTGCCGTTGGCGAGCAGGGTGTTGCGTGCCAATGGTATCACGCGGTTGAGCACATCAACATCTTTTTGTGCTGTTTCGGCATCGCCGTTATATAGTGCCATCATGCCGCGCATGAACCGCGCGTTGGTGTTGAGCGAGTCAATTTCTATAATGGTGCAATAGTCTTGATATGCTTCTTTGTCGCGGCGCATGCCTGTGAGCACGCGTGCTCGCATCTCGTGGGCACCAATCAAGCGTGGAGAGCGGCGTATAGCTTCAGTGAGAGTGGTAAGGGCCAGCGAGTCTTGTTCATTATAGTAATATATCATGCCCAAGTTTGTCATCAGCGCTGTGTTCAGCGGATTTTGCGGCTCAACGCTCATAGCTTCAACCAAACGCAGCCCGGCTGTCTCGTAGTCATTTTCTTCAAGTGCTTTTTCTGATTGGTCGATAAGCAAAAAATACGGGCGCTCTTCAAGATTTAGCGAGTCGTCGGCCTCTTTCACTTCTTTTGGCTCGAGTTTGAGTTCGGGATTGCGGCTCTGAGCCATTGCCCCTGCAACGCTCAATGTGCATAGCATCATATAAACTAATAGCTTCTTCATGCCGCAAAAATAGCCAAATCATTTCATCTCACGAAATAATTTTAGTATTTTTCGCTGAAAATGTGAAAGTTTAGTGATGGCAGAGCTATTACCAACCCCAGCCACCGCCTTGGCCACCTTGGCCGCCACCGCCGCCCATGCCGCTTGTTGATGTGCCGAGCGACGTGATAGTGCTGCTGATGCTGAATGTGCTCACTGTTGAGCCGTTGCTCCATGTGCCGCCATCGTACCATCCATTCCATGCCTGAGTGTATGAGCTGAGTGTGCCTCCGCTGGCAATTGTGTACGACGAACTTTTAGCTAGGCCCGAGCAGCTAAAGAAGAATGAGCCACTGCTCAAACTCTTTGGTAATTTGAATGTTAGCACCGGTTTGCTTGAGCTATTGAGCACGGTGACGTATGTGTCTTTGTTAGCGGTGAGTCCGCCGTATTCCACGCAGCATTGTGTGCTTGCCGACGATGGCTTAGACTGCAATGAGCCACCGGCAATGGCGATGACTGTGCCACCGTTGATTTTGAAATTATTGCTGCTATCAACGTCTATGCCGCACTCCGGCGAACTTGTGCCGCAGCCGATGACAACACCGCCCGATATGGTGAGTGAACCGTTTGAGTCGATACCGTCATTGTTTTGGGCGTAAGCAAATACTTTGCCGCCGGTAACGTTGATTGCTGACGATGCGTTGATAGCATCATCGTAGGCATACGAGTAGACTTCGCCGCCGCTTATAGTCATTATCTTTTTACTCTCCAAACCTTCCGAGCCATCGCTTTTGCCGGTGACCGAGATGTTGAGCTTGCCGGCGCTGATGTTCACATTGCCGTCAGCCTTAGCTCCTTTGGGTGAAGATGTGTAGTTTCTGTTATAGGTGTATTTGCCGCCGGTGGTGGTGATAGTGGTTTCGCCGCCGCTAACATTTATTTCGCCATCGGCATTCAAGCCTTTGCCACCTGTGCCGGTGCTTTTGAGCGTGAGAGTGCCGTCGCTGATGTTGATATTGCCGTCTGCCTTAATGCCTGCAGCCGACGATGTGTCGTTTTCGTCGGTGTCGAATGTGGCAGCGCCTGAAGTGTTAAGTTGCAGAGTGCCACCGTCAATGTTTGCATCGAGGTCGGTTTTTATGGCTTTACCGGCTACGGATGAGATGTTTGCGTATATAAATCCGCCTTTGATAGTCACACCAATGCCGTCATCAGTGTCACCTTTCACTTGTATGCCGTTTTTCGCAGCTTCTTGCACCACGATTGTCACACCGGGACGCATCCAAAAATATCCGTCAGTGGCTATACCATGCTTATATTTGCCTGCAACAATGAGTGAGCCGGTGCCGCTGAAAATGAGGTTGCCTTCGCTGAACATACAACCTTTGCGGTCTTCGTCGGTGCTCTCCAAATAGTAGCTGTCGTCGGTGTATGTTGCGCAGTCGGTAATTTTGTTTGTAGTGCCGTTAGCCAAGTGTACGAACATACGTTTGTGGCATTGGCTGTTTATGGCCGGTCCTTTTTGTGATGTGAGGTCTACACCATTGAGGGTGAGCTTAAATTTCTTTGTGCCGTATATTTTCAAACCGCCATTGCTGCTTGTGCCGCTCGCAATGACCTCAACGCCCGACACTGCGTTTGTTGCCATGTCGAGTGTCACGTAAGCTCCGTCTTGATGCACAAGCACATCCGAACTATTGCTTTCTACCGTGGCTTTATCGCCATTGTAAGTTACTGTTATGGTTTTTGCAAATTTATTAGCTTCGTAGTAGAAATCGGCATCTGAGCCAACAACGTCTGCCGCTGCATCGGTAGCGGTCTCTCCGCTCCACGCTTTTATTGTAGAGTCGAAAGTGGGTGATTCGCCATCGTCTTGCGATGAGCCGGAGCTCATGCCGGGAGTGTTGCCTTGATTGTTTTGCATAGGGTCATCCCACTCATTAAAATTAGTTGTGTTGCACGACACTACAGTGGCCAGTGACGTGAATCCTAAAATGCAATTGAGCAATGCTTGTTTTGTCGGTTTCATACTCGAAATTTAAAGTTAAAAGTGTGGCAAATTTAAAGCAAAAACCATGATATTCTATCAATTAGTTATTAAAAATTCTTTATTTTATGATAGATTATTATTTTTAGCCGGTCTAACTATCAAATTTAATTCTAATTAGTAATTTTTCTAAAAAACTCATTTAATATCAATCGCATATCTTACCGATATTTATTTACCTGATTATTTGTATTTTAACTTAGCTTTTATTAACTTTGCAACACCGGTTGCAGAAACCCCGGTTGCAAAGCTATGAAATACGCTCAGCGAGTTGGAGCGACGGTGAGCGTGATGCGGTGTCGGCGGTCGGCGGGAACGAGGTCTAGTGTGCCGGCAGTGAGTTTGCCGCCAACAATAGTGCAGTCGGCCGGCATAAGGCAAGTGCTGTCGGTGCGCGGCACAATGGTGTAGCGGCCAATAGTTCCCGGTGCCATGATGCGCTCGGCAAGGGCATGAGCAACGTGCCCCATTGTCATGCGCAAATTCATCTCGGCCACGGCAAGAGTGTTGCCTGAAATCATCATGTCAACCCCCAGCGCACCGGTGTCTGTCTCTCCGATTATTTCAGTCAATATATCAGACAAAGCATCGCGCACCTTGTGTAGCAAATCAATGTCGATAAATGTGGCAATGCGCTTTTCAAGTATATCATCGCAGGCGACTATGCTGCCAGAGTAGGCGCAATGATTGTCAACTTCAAACAGCGAATAGCCTGCAAATATGGCTTGGCCATGGCGCATTTCAAACAAGTAAGCAAAATTTTGCGGCGACTCATAGTAAGGCTCAATCAATACCGAGCCTTGCCGACGCACTGTGCCCATAGCCCGGCGCACAATTTCCTCGTCACTGAGATTGAGTGTGTCGCCAACACCGCGCCCGCTGCTCGACCATGGCAATTTTATCATTGCTCGCCCAAGATTGTGCACATGTTGCAGCACATCGTCGGCATTATCAACCTCAACAGCCGGTGCGCCAATGTGTGAGCCAAATTTATCAACCAGCATTTGTGCTATCTGTGCCGAAGTGCGTCGATGACTGAGCATGCGCATACGTTCCATTTGCGCATCATCGGGCAGTGCGCTCTCATCAAATCCCAATTGTGCAAAGCATTTGCGCACGGCAATTGACCATCCCCAAGGCATTGGCTCGAGGCCGGAAATGTCGCCGTCAAACACATCTACGCAAATGCCAAAAGCATCGGTTATGGCGTCATACCATTCACCGTTCACCCCTTGAGTGTAAAACTTATCGCCTTGATTGCCAAACCACAAAGCCAGAGGCTCGCCCGACACACGCAAGTCAACCGCCGCACGCGGAGCCGTGTAGTTTGCATCGTTAGTGGCCAAAGCCAAATCGTTCTCGGGGTAGAAAAAATGAAGTAGTGCCATATATGTTCAGAAAGTGTTGATAAATTTTACGACAAAGTTAATAGATTTAGCGCTAACATCTGCGTATTCTCACAATAAATATCTAACTTTGCGTGTATGAACAACGACGTTATCAAACTCTTACCTGACTCGGTAGCAAACCAAATAGCTGCCGGTGAGGTCATTCAGCGCCCGGCTTCTGTTATCAAGGAGTTGGTGGAAAATGCTGTTGACGCAGGCGCAACAGCTGTGCAGATTATTCTTAAAGATGCCGGTAAAACTCTAATCCAAGTCGTAGACAATGGTTGTGGTATGTCGGCTACGGATGCACGTATGGCTTTCGAACGACATGCTACTTCTAAAATTCGCAAAGCCGACGACTTGTTCACCCTTCACACCATGGGCTTTCGCGGCGAAGCTTTGCCGTCAATTGCCGCTGTCAGCGAAATAGATATGCGCACCATGCGCGCTGACGATGTGATGGGCACTCGCATCATTATAAAAGCTTCTGAGGTCGAATCGCAACAACCTGAAGCTTGTGTGCCCGGCACAAACATAATGGTGAAACATCTTTTCTACAACTTTGTGGCTCGCCGTCGCTTCCTCAAAAAAGACAGTGTGGAGCTAAGCCATATTATGCACGAGTTTGAACGCCTGGCACTGGTAAATACTAACGTCGAATTTACCATCACACACAACGGGTCGCTTGTTCATCAATTGCTCAAATCGTCGCTCAAACAACGCATCGGCGCATTGTTTGGCAAAACCGTGGAGCGCGGACTTATACCGGTCGACACCGAGACTACACTGGTGAAAATCTCAGGATTTATCGGCCTTCCGCAAAATGCCCGTCATCGCAATGCCTTGCAATACTTCTTTGTGAACGGCCGTAATATGCGCCATCCGTATTTTCACAAAGCCGTGCTCAACTGCTACACCGACCTCATTGCCGGCGATGCACAGCCAAACTATTTCATAAATTTCAGCGTTGACCCTGACCGCATAGATGTTAATATACATCCGCAAAAACACGAAATAAAATTTGAAGACGAGCAACTGATTTGGCAAGTGCTCACTGCTGCCATCAAGGAGTCGTTAGGCAAATTTAATGCCGGTCCGTCAATTGACTTTGATGCCGTTGATGTGCCCGATATTCCCCCAATGATTCAATCAGGCACTCCAACTGTCGATGCTCTTGCTGACGAAATTGACCTCGACTACAACCCATTTGCTGTTGACGTGCCGACACCAAAGCAAGAAATACCATCGTCGATGAACAGTACGCCCTCGTCTGACGCTACTTGGCGCCGCGAACGCTCATCGGCACTCAATAAAAATTGGGATAAGCTCTATGAAGCCTATAACGTTGAACGTCAAAGTGCACTAAACAACATTACGCAACAGCCACAAGCCGAGGCCGCGCAAATTGAAACCGTGTTGCCCACATTGGCCGAAGAAACTCAAGAGGCTCAAGCTATGTTCCAACTCAAAAATCGTTGGATAGTTACCACAGCAAAGTCGGGCCTGATGTTCATTGACCAACATCGCGCCCACACCCGCGTGCTCTACGAACGCTTTCTCCCCACTATAAAAAGCGGGCAAATGGCCACGCAACACCTCATTTTCGGCGAAACCATTGAGGTTGATGCGGCACAAAACGCAATTATTGAGCACGCCTCAGAGTTGCTCTCTCAACTTGGATATGAACTGTCATTTTTGGGCAATCTCACTTGGGCTATAAACGGTGTGCCTGCCGAACTTGGCAACATAAACCCAACGCAAGCATTGCTATCTGTGCTCTCTGACGTGGCCGAGACAGGCAACGACCCTACCGATGAGCAACGCAGCCGCATAGCACTCTCAATGGCGCAAGCTGCAGCCATACGCAGCAACCAACCGCTCAATGCCGACGAGGTGCAACGCTTGGTTAGTGACCTATTCAAACTCCCCACACCAAATTATACCCCCGATGGCTACGCTATCGTTCACATCCTCTCGGTTGACCAAATAGCAGCCTTCTTCCATAAATAGAAAGCTTAGAATATAAAAAAATAGAGGCAGGTCGCTGTCTCTATTTTTTTATAGTGTGTTGTGGCTAATCTTATTGTAGCGGAGCAATTGCGGCATCCATTTTTGCTGCTATTTGTGCAGTGCAGAGGTTGCCTATGCTGCCCTCGTGTGTGTGATGCACAGAGCGCGAAGCATGATATTCACCATTTTGCACTTGCATGCCAATTGTGCGATATGCATCGCGGAAGGGCATACCGCCCAGTGCCAAACGGTTCACATCCTCAACAGTGAAGAGGTAGTCATATTTCGGATCGTCGAGTATGTGCTCGTTCACCTTTATATGTTGCAACATGAAATCAGCCATCTCCAAGCAAGAGCAAAGCTCATCGGTAGCCGGGAAGATGATATCTTTGAGCAATTGCAAATCGCGATTGTATCCGAGTGGCAAGTTTGTGGTCAGCAACGAAATTTCGTTGGGCACAGATTGCAAACGGTTGCATTTGCCGCGCATGATTTCAAACACATCCGGATTTTTCTTGTGGGGCATAATGCTCGAACCGGTGGTGAGCTCATCGGGGAACTTGATGAATGCAAAGTTTTGGCACATATAAGTGCACACATCCATAGCCAAACGGCTGAGTGTTGATGCCACTGCTGCGATAGCATAAGCGGCGGCACGCTCGGTTTTGCCGCGTCCCATTTGAGCTGCAACAACATTGTAGCTCATAGTCTCAAAGCCAAGCAACTCGGTGGTCATTGTGCGGTTGAGCGGGAACGATGAGCCATAGCCGGCTGCCGAGCCAAGCGGGTTTTGGTTGGCAATCTTGTAGGCCGATACAATCATTTGCATATCGTCAACAAGTGCTTCGGCATAGGCACCAAACCACAAGCCAAACGATGATGGCATGGCTATTTGTGCGTGTGTGTAGCCGGGCATCAGCACTTCTTTGTATTGCTCGCTGAGTTGTTGCAAGCGGTCAAAAAGTTGCTTCACAGAGTGGCTCACACGTTTGAGCTCGTCGCGCATAAAGAGTTTTATGTCAACCAGCACTTGGTCGTTGCGTGAACGGCCTGAGTGTATTTTTTTACCCACATCGCCAAGCTTGCGTGTGAGCATAAGTTCTACTTGTGAGTGTATATCTTCAATGCCGTCCTCAATCACGAAGTCGCCATCAATGATTGTTTGCTTGATTTCGTTGAGAGCAGCAACAAGCACCTTGAGCTCGTCGGCAGTGAGCAAGCCGATAGATTGCAACATGGTGATGTGTGCAATTGAGCCTTCAACGTCGTAACGAGCAAGTTTCAAGTCGAGAACGCGGTCGTTGCCAACTGTGAACTGTTCAATCATTTCATCGGGTTCGAAGCCCTTACTCCATAATTTGTTACCCATTGTTACAAGCTAAATTATTTATAAGTTTATAATATACATCAAGGCCGCGGTCTATCTCGCTCAAGCACACAAACTCATCGGGAGTGTGTGAACGTTTTGACTCGCCAACACCAATTTTTATTGACGGGAATGCCGACATGTGCACCATGTCTGATGTGGTGGGCGACACAAACGGCTCGGCACCCGCTGCTTCAGCGGCTTTTACCAATGCATGGTCTACGTCTATTGCCGATGCACGGTTGCGCGTAGAGCGCTCTTTAGCATCTGACTTGATGGCCGATTGCAGCATGGCTATTGTCTCTTCATTTGTGTATGCATCGGTTGTGCGCACGTCTACCACAAATTTACATTCTTCAGGGAGCACGTTGTGCTGACGTCCGGCATTGATTTGCGTGACTGTGACTTTGATGTCGCCAAGTGTTTTTGACACGCGCGGAAATTTGAAGTTACGCAGCACCTCAATGTCGTCAACGGCAACATACAGGGCATTGCCGCCTTCGTAGCGCGCTGCATGGCCTCCGGCTGCGTGTGCCACACAGTCAAGCACCACAAGGCCACGCTCGCCAACGGCAACATTCATGCCGGTAGGCTCGCCCACGATAGCCATATCAATTTTTATGCCGCGATTAGTGAGGTCGGGCAGCAAAGCGCGTATGCCATGCTCGCCCATAGTCTCTTCTTCGCCGGTCATAGCCAAAAGTATGTTGAATGGCATATTCTTGCCAACAAAGCGCATAAAAGTCAGAGCCAAACTCACCAACGACGCTCCGGCATCGTTGCTGCCAAGGCCATAAAGTTTATCGCCCTCAATGGTTGGCTCAAACGGATTGCGTGTGTAGGCCGGTGACGGTTTCACGGTGTCGTGGTGTGAGTTTAGCAATAGTGTGGGCTTTGAGGCATCGTATGCGTTTGCCAATGCCCACACATTGTTGTGCAGACGGTGCACGTCAGTCACACCGTTGTCGCGCAGCAAACGCTCAAGTATGTCGGCAGTACCGGCTTCGTCGCTCGATACTGACGGTGTGCTGATGAGCTGTTTGAGCACCTCTACGGCTTTTTGGCTGAGATTGGTCATTGCTTAAATTTTTATGACTGTGCCACGGTCAGACAACAAGTTGTCTGAATTTTTTATGATTACGCGAGTCACGCCGCCATTTACGGCGTTAAAAGCGTTGTCAACTTTCGGTATCATACCCTTGTTGATGATGCCTTGCTCTTTTAGCTCGGCATAGCGGTCGGGGGTGATTTCTGTTACCAATGAGTTGGGGTCGTCAATATCAACGAGCACGCCGTCTTTTTCAAAACAATAGTGCATATCAACCTCGGCAATGCGTGCTGATGCTACAGCTACGGCTGACGCTACACTGTCGGCATTGCAGTTGAGCAAACTACCTTTGCCGTCATGCTCAATAGCGCAAAACACCGGCACTATGCCTGCTTGCAACAAGGTTTTGATAAAGCCATCGTTGACGTTTGCAGCGTCAATGTCGCCCACAAATCCAAAGTCAATGGGTTCGGGTGAGCGGCGCGTTGCGGGAATGACGTTGCCATCTGCTCCGGTGAGACCGATGGCATTGCATCCGCGTCCTTGCAAGGCTGCTACGATGCGTTTGTTGATGAGTCCGGCATAGACCATAGTCACCACGTCGAGAGTTTGACGGTCGGTGACGCGGCGGCCATTAATCATCTTTGTTTCGATTTGCAAAGTTTGGCTGAGACGTGTGGCCTCTTTGCCGCCGCCGTGCACAAGCACTTTGGGCGCTGGCAACTTCACAAAGTCGTCAAGAAAACGGCTCAACACTTCAGCATTGTCGATGACATTGCCGCCGATTTTCACTACGTTAATATGCGTGATTTCGTTCATTTTTGCAGACCTTCAAGCAAACGTTTGATAACTGTTTGTGCTGAGATTTCGCGGTTCGCAGCTTCTGGAATAACGATGCTGCGGGGCGAGTCGATAACCTCATCAGCAACAATCATGTTGCGGCGCACAGGCAGACAGTGCATGAAATATGCGTTGTTGGTGACTGCCATTTTTGCTGCGTCGACAGTCCAACTGCGGTCGCGGCTGAGCACCTTGCCATAGTTGGGGTCGGTGTATGCCGACCAGTTTTTGGCATAGATGAAGTCAGCGCCTTCGAAGGCCTTGAGTTGGTCATACTCCACGCGTGCATTACCCACAAATTTCTCGTCGAGCTCATAGCCGTGGGGATGTGTGATCACAAAGTCATAGTCGGTGGCATTCATCCACTCGGCAAATGAATTGCCCACAGCTTGTGGCAGGGGATTGGGGTGGGGTGCCCAAGTGAGCACTACCTTCGGACGCTCAACAGTTTTAAATTCCTCAATAGTGATGAGGTCGGCAAAACTTTGCAGCGGGTGGCGAGTGGCTGCCTCCATGCTAAACACGGGGCGACCTGAGTATTTGATGAATTGCTCAATCACGCGCTCTTCATAGTCTGCCGCTTTATCTTTGAGTCCGGCAAAAGAGCGCACGCCGATGATGTCGCAATAAGAGCCCATCACGGGGATAGCCTCAAGCAAGTGCTCGGCTTTGTCGCCGTCCATCACCACGCCATATTCAGTCTCAAGTTTCCATGCGCCTTGGTTTACGTCGAGCACCATCACGTTCATGCCCATATTCATGGCTGCTTTTTGTGTGCTCAGACGAGTGCGCAAACTTGAGTTAAAAAATATCATAAGGAGGGTTTTGTTTTTACCGAGGTTGGTAAAAGCGAAACGGTCGCGTTTGATTTCGAGTGCTTCGGCAACGGCGCTGCGAAGGTCGCCGATGTCTTGCACACACGTAAATTTCTTCATAGCTTTACAGTATTATTCGGTTAAAAGGGTTTTGAATGCTGCGAGGAAACAATCAGCTTGCTCTTTTGTGATGCACAATGCGGGCAACAAGCGCACGGTTGAAGCGCCGGCACCGCCGGTGAAGATGTGCTTGTCAAAGAGCAAACGTTTGCGCATTTCTGCACCTGAGCCTTCTACCTCCACGCCAATCATCAAGCCGCGGCCGCGCACATCTTTGAGTTGCGGCATTTTGCGGAGCTCAGCGAGAAGATATTCACCCACGTTATAGGCATTGGCAACAAGATTTTCGCTCTCTATAACATCGAGCACGGCAATTGCAGCTGCGCAAGCCAAGTGGTTGCCGCCAAATGTGGTGCCAAGCATACCTTTCACGGCATCAAAGTCGGGCGCTATGAGCACACCGCCCATGGGGAAACCGTTGGCAATACCTTTTGCTACGGTGATGATGTCGGGGCGAACGTTTGTGTATTGGTGAGCAAAGAAGCGACCGGTGCGGCCGTATCCTGATTGTATTTCGTCGAGTATGAGTTTCACGCCATACTTTTTGGTCACATCGCGAAGTGCGCACAAAAAGCTGTCCTCAGGTTGCACAATGCCGGCAACACCTTGTATGCCTTCGATGATAACAGCGCAGTATTCGCCTTTTGCCAACTCAGTCTCTACGGCAATGATGTCGTTGAGGGGCACAAAGGTGACATTGTCGGTGTGGTTGAACGGTGAAACAATTTTGGGATTATCGGTGGCGGCTACAGCACCCGATGTGCGGCCATGAAACGAGTGGCTGAATGCCAACACTTTCGATTTGCCGGTTTGGAACGATGCAAGTTTAAATGCATTTTCGTTAGCTTCAGCTCCCGAGTTGCAGAGAAACAAGCTATAGTCGTCATATCCGCTCACACGGCCAAGACGCTTTGCCAACTCAACTTGCAGTGAGTTTTGCACTGAGTTTGAGTAAAAACCGAGTTTTGCTACTTGGTTTGATACGGCTTCAACATATTTGGGGTGAGCGTGGCCGATTGAAATAACGGCATGACCGCCGTAAAGGTCGAGATATTCGGTGCCGTCGGCGGTGTACACGTGGCAGCCGCTACCTTTCACCGGTTCTATATCGTAGAGTGAATAAACGTCAAAAAGGTTCATAATCGTAATTTTAAAATGCTGACGGTTTGAGACGCAAGCCTGTGTGCTCGTCCCAGCCGTTCATGATATTCATATTTTGCACGGCCTGTCCTGATGCACCTTTTAGCAAGTTGTCGATGACGGTGACAATGAGCAATTTGTCGCCATGACGTTCCAAGCCAATGAGCGCTTTGTTGGTGTTTACCACTTGCTTTAAGTCGGGAAGTTTGTCAACAACAAAGGTGTAAGCTGCATCTTTGTAGTAGTCGCGATAAAGCTGCAAAGCCTCATCAATGCTCATGTCGCATTTGGTGTAGACTGAGGCAAATATGCCGCGGGCAAAGTCGCCGCGCATAGGCACAAAGTTCACTGCCTTGTCATAGCCGGGCTGATTGCGGTTTATCATGCGAGCCACCTCTTTGAGGTGCTGGTGCTCAAATGCTTTGTAGACCGATAAGTTGTCGCTGCGCCAGCTGAAGTGCGTGGTAGCTCCGGGTTTCACGCCGGCACCGGTTGAGCCTGTAGCTGCTGTGATGTGTATCTCATCAACAAGTTTGCCGGCTGCGGCAAGCGGAAGTATTGACAACTGCAAAGCTGTGGCAAAGCAACCGGGGTTGGCTATGCGTGTGGCTGTGGCGATGCGGCTGCGGTTCATTTCGGGCAAGCCGTAAACAAAACCGTTGCTTTCGTCGCGGAAGTCTTGAGCAAGGTCAATGATTTTCAATCCCTCGGGTGCGGGGTTTGCACTCAAGAATTTGCTGCTGTCGCCATGTGCCGAGCACAAAAATAGCAAGTCGATAGCAGTGAGGTCGTAGGTGTCGCTAAACACAATGTCAGTTTCACCCATTAAGCCTTGATGCACATCGGTAATGCGGTTGCCCGCATTACTCGATGAGTGTACAAAGCTGATTTCAACATTAGGGTGATTGATCAACAATCTCAATAGTTCTCCGGCTGTGTAGCCGGCACCACCGATAATGCCTACTTTCATTTTATTTTTTATTACGATTTTGTACGTTGTAGTAGATTTTCATTTGGTTGCTAAGGATTTTGGTAAATCCTTTAACGTCGTCAGCAGTCCATGCTTTGTTTACCTCGCCATATTCGCCGAAGTCTGTCTTCATCAAGTCGTAGGGTGAGTCAACGCCAACCAAGGTGTATGAGTAGGGACGGAGTGTGAGCTCAACTGTGCCGTTCACATTTTGTTGTGAGCTGTTGAGGAATTGCTCCATGTCGCGCATCACGGGCTCAAGATATTGAGCTTCGTGGAGGAACATACCATACCATGTGCCGATTTGGTCTTTCCAATATTGTTGCCATTTGGTGAGGGTATGTTTTTCGAGCATTTTGTGTGCTGCGATGATCAACAACGGGCCTGCTGCTTCAAAGCCTACGCGGCCTTTGATGCCGATGATGGTGTCGCCGATGTGCATATCGCGGCCGATGCCGAATTTTGAGCCGATAGCTTCAACCTCGCGGATTGCATCAACTTTGTTGTCGAAAGTTTTGCCGTTGACAGCTGCAATTTCACCCTTTTCGAATGTGATTTTGAGTGTCTCTTCGCCGCTTGCAGTCACTTGTGAGGGATATGCGCTTTCGGGAAGTGTTTGCTCTGAGTGGAGTGTTTCTTTACCACCGATGCTGGTGCCCCAAAGACCTTTGTTGATAGAATATTCCATCTTTTTAAAGTCTGCTTCGTAGCCGTGTTCTTTGAGGTAGTTTATTTCATACTCGCGGGTGAGCACCATGTCGCGAGTGGGTGTGATAATTTCAATTTCGGGAGCGAGGATTTGGAATGTCAAGTCAAAACGAACTTGGTCATTACCGGCACCGGTTGAGCCGTGAACCACGCTGTGTGCACCGATTTTTTTTGCGTATTCGATGATGGCAATAGCTTGGAAAATACGTTCGCTCGATACTGAGATGGGGTAGGTGCCGTTGCGGAGCACGTTACCAAACACCATGTATTTGATGCTCTTCTCGTAGTATTCGTTGGTAATGTCGAGTGTTGCGTGGGTCTTTGCACCAAGTTTGTATGCACGCTCTTCTATCACTTTGAGCTCTGCGTCTGAAAATCCACCGGTGTTTGCTATTGCGGTGTGTACTTCATAGCCGAGGTCTTCGGCAAGATATTTTGCGCAGAAAGAAGTGTCGAGACCGCCACTAAACGCTAAAACAACTTTTTTCTTTTCCATAATGTATATATCGAATTTTAGTAGATTAAATTTATTTTAGATTAAAAATCTTTTTGAACTTGTTTTTTAAAACCATGACGTAGGGTGTCATGCGCGACTGTTTCAGCTCGGGCTGTTTCGGGTCGTACATCATACCTGTGCACAAGCACATTCGTCGGTTGTTGCGTTGCAATATGTCATAGTTGCGACAGCCTTGGCATCCCTGCCAAAACTCTTCGTCGTCTGTAAGTTCTGAAAATGTAACAGGCTTATATCCCAAGCGAGTGTTTAGTTTCATCACCGGAAGTGAGGTGGTAATACTGAAAATTTTCGCATAAGGGAATCGTGTTCGCGCAAGCTCAAAGGTCTTTTCTTTGATGCGTGCTGCCAAACCTAGGTGTCGGTAATCAGGGTCTACTATCAAACCTGATGTGCCCACATAGTCTCCGTGTTCCCAGCTTTCGATATAGCTGAAACCCACTAATTTATCGCCGTCAAGTGCTACAACCGCTTTGCCGGTTGTTATTTTGCGCGCGATATACTCAGGAGAGCGTTTTGCGATACCCGTACCACGTTGCAAGGCCGATTCATAGATAAGCGTAACTATACGCTCGGCGTGCTTGCTGTGCTCTGCTTGAGCAAAATCTACCTTAATGCTATTTACATCCATATTTTCATTAAATCATTGAAAACCTGTGAAAAAATAAATCTGCATAAAATCTTAATGCGTTGTGTACAATCTTTTTTATCTTGCAGTTGAGAGCATTTCAACTGTTGTAACGTGCAAAGTTAATTATTTACTCATTAAAAATAGCAATAAATACAAAAAATAACATTTTTGTAACGCAATTTTTACTTTTCTGCGTCATTTTGCGACCGATATTGCCACCTTTCTCGCTATATGTCTGCGCGTTAACGCAAATATTTTGGCGCTAAGATAAATACGCCCAACGACAAACCTACGTTCCAATTGCGTGAGGCTGACGATGAATAGTTGAGATAAGCCGACAATGTTGCGTTGAAGGGCAAACTGCAGCACAAATCAAGTTCACCGAAGTATTTTGGCTTTGCAAACCAGTTGCTGTATCGAGCCATGCCTTCTTCGGTCTCCATGATGGTGCGCATGGGCATGAATGCGTGCATGCACAAGCGCGCCGACAAACTTGAGTTGTATTTATAGATGGGCACCGCTCCAACACCGATAAAGCTATTGGCGCGGAACGATGGATTGAACGTGTTGTACGACATTGGCGTGGGGTAGTAGGCCGGCGCATTGACCAGTGCGGCGCTATAGTTTGACAATAAGCTGCGTGTCGAGGCCATCACATCGCCTTCTATGCCAAAACTGAAGTGTTTGCTGATGTCGAAATAATTGCGCGTGCGCACCTCTACTTGTGCCCATTTCGTGGTGAAAGCTTCGTCGCTAAACACCAAGTCGGCCGAATTGTAGTGATATTTACCCAACGCGCCCATAGCCACAAAGTTATAGAAGTAACCGCTGGTGGGATATGAAATATCATCGAGCGTTGAGCTGTTGTAGGCTCCGCGTATTTGTGCAAGATTGCTATATGTTTTGTCGCGTCCCAATTTGAAATTGAGGTCGCTGTTTGAGCGGTAGAACGAGTCGGAAACATGGCCAAAGCCCATCGACAGTGTGAACTTGCCGCGCTCACGGGCTGCAAGCTCATAGTTGAGTCGCAAAAAGTGCTCATAGCCTATGATAAATGTGGGCACCTTGTCCTCATAAAACAGATGCTCATTTTCGTAATAGCGGCTGCGCGACACTACCCCCAAAAAGCTTATTGCCGATGGCACAACTGTGCGCAAATTAACTGCCGAACGCAATGTTGCGGCCATGTAACTTTGACCAACCCACGCTTGTATGTCGGCGCTAATCGACGAAAAACTTAATTTCTTGTACGATGCCGAGGCATATAAAAAGCTATTTGTTGCCGATGTGATATATCCGCCTATCGCTAGATTGTAATTGTCTTTGGGCGTAGCCTTGAGGTTGAGCGCAAACATATTTGTCGTGTCGTTGTACACTGCCTGCGGAAAGAGGTCGCGCAAACGTCCCGGTGATATGGCGCGGAAATATGATTGGCGCACGTGGCTGATGCCAAACGTGTCGGTGTGCGCCGGCTTAAACATATATTCTATGTACTTGTTTTGGTTGGCAGTGCCTCCGCTCACACTCAGCGAGTCAAAACGCAATTCCGGAGTCTTTGACTTGAACGCGCGGCGAGCAACCGTGCGCGACAACTTTGGCACGCGCGCTGACACTCGCCCTTTTATTGAGTCGATCATCTCCATCGCTTTGTCGTAGCCCATTTTGTATATGCGGTCGGCTTGCTGAAAGTCAAGCAATCCGAATTGCTGCAAGTTTATGCGCATCTTTATGCCTTTTTCGGCCGGCACCTCATAGTCTTGTTTGCGCATCACCAGATTTTCTATTTGGTCCATCAGTGACGTCTGTGGCCCGGTTGCCGCTGCCGATACAACTACGCCGATGGTAAAGTCGGGCGCAAAGTCTGTTGTCATAACATCGTACGGAAAGTTGTCAAATATGCCTCCATCGTAGAGCAATTTGCCATCAACTTTTATGGGTTGAAATACCAACGGAAAGCTCATTGACGTGCGTATTGCATCACCAAGGTCGCCTGAATTGAGCACCACTTTGTGTCCGGCATCAACATCGCTCGACACACATCGGAACGGCACAAACAACCTGTTGAAGTCGCCACCGCACTGCGCAGTGTAGGGCGCAAACAAGTTCATGAACGCAAAGTTCATGGGCAGTGGATTGATCAAACTAGCCGGCAACTCTTCGGCGCGAGTGGTTGAGTCGCCCAAATTTACCGGTAATGAGAACAGCGCGGGTGTTGACTCTTGTCGTGCAAAGTAATACACCTTTTTAGGGTCAATCTTTCCGGTTGACCAATAAGAAAAATCTTGACTTTTTATGAGTTGCATCATCTCGTCGGTGGTATAGCCTGAAGCATACAAGCCACCAACAATAGCGCCCATCGACGTGCCCGTGATATAGTCAATAGGTATGTCGTTATCTTCGAGCGCTTTTATCACTCCGATATGTGCAATACCTTTTGCACCGCCACCGCTGAGCACCAAGCCCACTGATTGCGACTTTGGCTCGGTGGTTTGAGCCATAGCCCCAAGGTTGCCTAATGCCAAGCAAAAAGCTATTATGCAATAAAGTATCGACTTCATTTCTCTTCGTTTTGATTTCTGACTACAAAGATAACAAAACTTGTGACTATTCGTTCGCAATTCTCTGAAAATTTGCCCTCAATTTTTACTTTTTTGCGTAACTTTGCCGTATGATTAGCTACCTGCAAATAGAAAACCTCACAAAAAGCTACGGCGATCGTATGCTTTTTGCCGATGTTACCTTCGGCGTCAACGAAGGCGATAAAATAGGCCTTATTGCCAAAAACGGCACAGGCAAGTCTACAATGCTCAGCATCATTGCCGGAAAGGAAAGCCCCGATAGCGGCACTGTGACCTTTCGTAACGGCATACACGTAGCTATGCTTGAGCAAGAGCCAAAGTTTGCTGACGGTTGCACTCCTGCTACCGCAGCACCCGAGCTCAATGGCCATGCCGACCGCCAAACACTATACAATCGCCTGCTCACTCAAATGGGGCTGCTCGCTGAAATTGACAAGCCTATCGAGAAATTGTCGGGTGGTCAGCGCAAGCGCGTGGCTTTGGCGCGTGCAATTGCATCAGAGCCCGATATGATTATACTTGACGAGCCTACCAACCACCTAGATATCAAAACTATTGAGTGGCTCGAAGGCTATTTGCGCCGCTCGCGCGTGACTTTGTTGATGGTCACTCACGACAGGTATTTCCTTGACCGCGTGTGCAATAAAATCATTGAAATAGACCGTCAAAGCATATATACCTACGAGGGTAACTACGACTACTATTTGCGCCGCCGCAAGGAGCGCATTGAGGCTATGAGCGCCGAGTTGGCTAAAGTGCGCAACACCTTGCGCAAAGAGCAAGATTGGATGAGCCGCCAACCTCAAGCGCGTGCCGGTAAAGCTAAATTTCGCATTGACCAATTTTATGACCTCAAAGAGCGCTCACGCGTCAACCTTGCCGAAAATTCTGTGCAACTGCATGGCAACTCAACATATATTGGCAATAAAATTTTCGAGGCCGAACATATCAGCAAACGCTTTGGCGACAAAGTCATACTCAATGACTTCAGCTACGTCTTTGCTCGCTACGAAAAAGTTGGCATAGTCGGCGAAAACGGTGTTGGCAAATCTACATTCATAAAAATGCTGCAAGGTTTGGTAGCCCCTGACAGCGGACACTTTGACGTTGGCGAAACAGTGCGCTTTGGCTACTACAGCCAAGACGGCATAAGTTTCAATCGCAACCAAAAAGTGATTGATGCCGTCACTGCCATTGCCGAAGACATTGAACTTACCGACGGTGTGCGCGTCACACCCATGCAATTTTTGCAACACTTCTTATTTAGCGTCCCCGACCAACAAAAATACATACACACCCTCAGCGGAGGCGAGTTGTGCCGCTTGCACCTGGCAACAGTGTTGATGCGTCGCCCAAACTTCCTTATCCTTGACGAGCCTACCAATGACCTCGACATTGTGACTCTCGGCATTCTCGAAGAATACCTCTGCTCATTTAAAGGCTGTGTGATTGTTATCAGCCACGATCGCTTCTTCCTTGACAACATTGTTGACCATTTATTTGTTATGTTAGGTGACGGCGAGGTCAAAGACTTTGTCGGAAACTATTCGGAGTATCGCGACTATTGCGCTACTCTCAAGGCTGCTGAGGCCCCAAAACCTCAAACCGCCCAACCCGAAAAAACAAAACAAACACTTGAACGCAAAGCAAAATTATCATTTAAAGAACGCAAAGAATTTGATGCTCTAACCGAAGAAATAGATGCTCTAAATGCTGAGAAGCAAGCGCTCGAACAAGTATTCAATAGCGGCGAGGCCGTTGCCGATATCGCTGAAAAGTCGCAGCGATACAACGAACTGCGTGACCTGCTCGACGAAAAAGAAATGCGCTGGCTTGAACTTTCTGAAAAAGCATAATTGCTCGTACATAATGCTTTCTCATGTTTACAATTTTAACTCAATTGTTAAATATAAGGGCTTTAGGTGAGGAATTGTCTATTTAATCGCTGGTTTCAGATTTTTTTTGCTACCTTTGCCCAGTAATGTGCATACAAATTTTTAAACGCAAACAATTACCATAAAATATTATATATATTTGCAGATGAAAAGATACATACTCCCATTTTCACTTGCGCTTGCTGCTGTTGCAGTCCCCGCCTCGGCTAAGACTACTCTCGACGGCCAAGCTCGAGCCTATGTAGATTTGTACAACCAAATGCAACTTAATCCCGGTGCTAGCCTCGCTTTGCCTCCGATTATGCCATTTGAACTAAATCCTAAATCGCGTACTGCTCCTCAAGCAACCGTGATAGTAACCTTAGCTGACGGCGTTTCTGCTTCTGACATCGAAGCTCAAGGCTTTTCTATTCTTGCTCAAGCCGGCAATATGGTTATCGTTTCCGGCTCTATTGAAGATATTGTTGCTCTCGGCGAAACTGATTTGGCCAAAGTGATTTCTTTCGGCTCAAAAGCAGACCCCACTCTCAACCATGCTCGTATGATGACCAATATGGACGCTGTCCATAACGGTGAGGGTAATCTGCCGCAAGGTTACGATGGCACAGGCGTCATTTGCGGTATCTATGATATCGGCTTTGATGCTTTGCACCCCAATTTCAATAAAAAAGATGACCAAACCGTTTCGCGCTTGCAACGTGTGTGGCGTTTTGGTAGCTCTGATGGCTCGTACACAGAGTTCACTAACGAAAACATTAGCAAATACACTATCGACACAACAGACGGTTCGCACGGCACACACACCGTTGGCTGTATGACCGGTGCACACAACGAACAGTCATCGTCAAATAACCAATACGCATATTGGGATGATGAAAATGAAAAAGTAGCCGTAAACAATGCTATCAAAAAAGGCAAGAACCCTTACTATGGCATGGCTCCCGGAGCTTCTGTTGTTGTTGGTGCAGGTGGCCTTTATGATGATAACATTTTGGTTGGTATCTCTAAAATGGCAGACTATGCCAAAGCAGAAAACAAACCTCTCGTCATCAGCTTGTCATTTGGTAACAACATCGGCGCTCACGACGAATACGACACTTTCACCAGCTATCTTGACAACATTGCCAAAGATGCTATAGTTTGTATTTCTGCCGGTAACGAAGGCGCTACAAATCTTTCTATCGTTAAAGATTTAACTTCTTCTGACAAACAAGTTAAAACTTATCTTGATTGGGACGGCTCAGTGCAAGGTTATATCGACATTTATTCGAAAGATTCAACACCGTTCACCGTCACTCCGTTCATCTATGACTATGTGTCTGGCCAAATCGTTTATGAGAAAGATGTCACAGATGACTATACCATCCACTCTGATACAGGTAATAATTACGCTCACTCGTCAGCATTCACAAATGCTTTCAGCTCAAGCTATCTTAGCTTTGTCGTTGATAAGCACGAAAGCACCAGCAATCGTTACAGCGTGCGTATGACATATAAACTCTCTTACAACTCTACCGATAATCTCCGTAAATACAGAGTGCTCGGTTTCCTTGTTAAGGGTTCTGCCGGTCAACGTGTGTACATTACTCGCTCGGGTGATGTCGAATTTACTCCGTTCGGATTTGAAGACTGCGATGAGGCAAGCCCCAATTTCTCAATCAACGGCATGGCTTGCGGCAAAAATGTGATTTGTGTAGGTGCTCACTATAGCACAATTTATGTGCCTATGCTCACCTCTTCCAAAACATATTATTGGCCTAATGAGACGCAAGGTGGCATGGCCTACTTCACCAGCTACGGCGAATTGTACGACGGTCGTCGCCTTCCCCATGTTTGCGCCCCCGGTACTAACATCAATTCGTCAGTAAGCTCTTACGATGCAACCACCACCTATAGCAAAGATAATGCTTCGGCTATGGCTAAGGTTAACGGTCGCACATACTATTGGGCTGCTGAAGATGGCACATCTATGGCTACTCCTATCCTTGCAGGTGCTCTCGCCACTTGGTGCCAAGCTTATCCGCAACTCACAGGCGAGCAAGCTCTCCAAATCATTCAAGAAACTGCTACCAAAGATGAGTTGGTTGAAACAACAGGCACAGCCTTGCAATGGGGCGCAGGTCGCTTCAATGCTCTTGCCGGTTTGCAAAAACTCCTCAACATTGACGGTGTGAAAAATATCACTGCCGAAAGCGAAGATATCATTATCACTAACAATGGTAACAACGTGTTCCAAGCATTCGTTGCCGGTGCAAGCCAAGTTAATGCTCAGCTTTATAACATGGCCGGCCAATTGGTTGCAAACGTCTCTGCTAAAGGCGACACTGTTGACCTCGATGCTTCAAACCTCACAAAAGGCATCTACATCATCAAAGTCAACAACAACCACGCTCAACGCGTAGTCCTCAACTAACATCCAACACTCCCATCATAAGCAAAGGCGGCTCTTTCGGGCCGCCTTTGCTTTTATGAGTTTTGTATCTGTTATTTTGTGGCGATGTCAAAGGCGAGGCTGCGGGCATAGAGGCAGGCGCCGATGATTGAGGCTTTGTCGCCAAGCTTAGAGCATACAATTGTAGAGTCGCGATTGACCAAGTTGAGCGAATATTTGCGCACGGCTTGTCGCACCGGTTGCAAGATGTATTCTTCAGTTACAGCCAAAGTGCCGCCTATGACCACTATCTCCGGGTTGAATATGTTTATCAGTCCGGCCACATGGCGGCCAAGATTTTCACCGAGTTGCTCAATCAGTTCTATGCACAGCACATCTTCATTTGCCACCGCATCAAGTATGTCGGCAAGTGTGATTGAATTGGGATTGGCAGTGTACTTTTTGAGCAGTATCGAATTTTTTCCGGCAGCCAAGCTGTCCATGAGTTTGCGGTGTATGGCACGGCCCGATACTTCCGTTTCCAAGCACCCCTTTTTGCCGCAGTGACAAATTATTTCGTTGTCGAAGGCTTTGATGTGGCCAAATTCGCCGGCATAGCCTGATTTGCCGCTGTACACTGTGCCGTCAATGATGATGCCAAGCCCAAGCCCCCAGCTCAAGTTCACAAACAGCGCATTGCGTTTGATGCCTTCTTGACCGCGCATAAATTCGCCGTAGGTCATTGAGCGCGTGTCGTTCTGTATGTGCACGCGCATGCCCAATCGCTCGCTCAGCACATCAGCCACGGGGCGTTCCAGCGCATTAAACAAGCTGTAGCTGTTGCCCGACTCCGGATTTACGCGTCCCGAGATGTTAAAACAAGCATTGAGAATTTTATCGGGAGCGATGCCGCTGTTGTCTATGGTTTTAGTGATGA
>CAYSLD010000008.1:28433-30947 GCA_964431795.1 uncultured Bacteroides sp. | reverse complement strand
CCAATTGTTTTTTTGAAGTCTTTCTTTGAGCAGTGCAACAATGCTTTGATTTCTTCAGGTGCAGATTTATCGGTCACTGTCAGCGCATCCATGCGCAGCAAATCTATTATCGTTTCTGACAGCGAATTTATGCGTCCGGCAGTGCCCGGAGCTGTTAGCGTAAGATCTATTTTTCCATCTTCGCGCACATGCTTCACGTACGCTGTCAAATGCTCTTCTATCTCAATGTTGCGATAAACCTCATTAGCATATATCATGCCCTTGTGCATATTGTTTACTATCACTTGATAGCCTATGGGCGTGCGGCCATACACAAGCACATCTACTTTCTCTCCGCGCTTGTACTCAGGATATGCATTGCCAAGATATTTGTCAATCTTTGCCGAGGCCACCACGCGGCCTGTTGCAGCGTCAAGATATACATACACAAGATATACACCTCCGGGATGCATCTTTGAGCGTTGTTCGCTATATGGCACTAGCAAATTTTTTACCAATCCCCAATCAACGAATGCTCCTATTTTGTTCACCTCAACAACTTGCAAGTAGGCAAATTCGCCAACTTGCGCAAATGGCACTTCTGTTGTCGCAATAGGGCGGTCTTCCGAATCGGTATACACAAACACTTCAACCTCATCGCCTACCACGCTATTCTCATCTAAATACTTTGCCGGAAGCAATATTTCCGTTCCTTTTGCATCATTGTCATCGGTTAAATATGCCCCAAAATCAACAAAACGTGATATGCGAAGCGTGTTGTATTTGCCTATTTTTATCATTATTTGTAGTGTTATGTGTTTATTGCTTGTGCAAAATTACTCATTATTTTGTAATTTTGCACATATTTATCTCAACTACACTCAATAATTATCTTTGATATGGACTTTAGCGTGATACAAAAATATTTCGGCAGTGAGCTTTCTGAGCAATCTATAAACCAACTGCAAGCACTTGGCGACCTTTATGCCGATTGGAACAGTAAAATAAACGTAATTTCTCGTCGTGATATCGACAACTTATTTTTGCATCACGTGCTCCACTCTCTTTCTATCGCAAAATTCCTTGGCACGTTGCAATCAGGCACTACTTTCCTCGATATGGGCACAGGTGGCGGTTTCCCCGGTGTGCCTTTAGCTATAGTCTATCCCGATTGCAAATTCCACCTCATTGACCGTATCGCTAAGAAAATACGCGTAGCTACCGAAATTTCTGCAGCTGTCGGTCTCAAAAATGTTACATTCCAACATGGCGATATCGGCGAATGTCACAATAAATATGATTATGTGGTGAGCCGTGCCGTGATGCGACTCGATGCTTTGGTGCCCCTCATCCGCAAAAATGTCGCTCCTGACAGCCGCAACAAATATGCCAACGGTTTGGTATGCCTTAAGGGTGGCGATCTTGAGGACGAGTCGCGTACGGTCAATTTCCCGGTCGCTGAATATCCCCTAAACGAGTTTTTCTCTGAGGATTTCTTTGAAACCAAAAAGCTTGTTTACGTACCCATGTCTAACAACAAATAACACTGCTCTATGCTAAATATCAAACAATTTGTATTTAACCCTTTCGACGAAAATACTTACATCATTATAGATGCCGACACAAATAAAGCTGCAGTTATCGACCCGGGTATGTTCAACGAACGTGAACAACTCGAATTTGACAATTTCGTGTCTCAAAGTGGCATAACTATTGAGATGGTAATAAATACACATCTGCATCTCGATCACTCGTTTAGCATCAATCATGTGTGCCAAAAATATGGCGTGAAACTCGCTGCTCATCCCGATGATGCTCCGCTGGGCCGTGCAATTAAAGAACAAGGCTCTCGCTTCGGATTTGTTAAACGTAATGACGCTCCCGTCGAAATTGATTCTCCGCTCAAGCATGGCGATGTGTTGACTCTCGGTAATACAACTCTCAAAATTTTACATGTCCCCGGTCATTCTCCCGGCGGCATTGCAATATATTCAGCCGAAGATGAAATCGTATTTTCCGGCGATTCTCTTTTCTGCGGCAGCATAGGCCGTACTGACCTTGCCGGTGGCAGTCAAGTGCAACTCTTGAATAGCATCCGCTCATCTCTGCTCTCACTCCCCGATAACACTATTGTTCTCCCCGGACATGGCCCGCATACAACAATAGCCTCCGAAAAATCACACAATCCATATCTATAAAAATAAAGGGCCCGTTTGAGGCCCTTTATTGTTTTATTTGAAAATCACTTTTTTACCATCGCTGCGTATAAATAATCCGCGTTCGGGATTTTTCACCATGCGTCCATAGATGTCATAATAACGTATCTCATCTGGCGCGCTACCTATTGTGATATCTTCTACCCCGGTACTCGTACGATTGCCCAATTGCATAGGTTTCATTTTTGCCGGATTGGTTGTGGCCGGCTTTATGTACGCTCGGTTATTCTCAACAATATATGTTGCATCGCTATTGTATAGCGAATACCATGCTTTGCCCGTCGACTTATAAAGATTATCTTTATCGTAGCTATAATCA